>KB900604.1 GCA_000378905.1 actinobacterium SCGC AAA028-A23 | reverse complement strand
CCCTTTGAAGGTTTATCTAAAGAGGAGTTACCAAGCCAGTTAGGCGCACTAACTAGTGCATTTATGAATCACCAAAAACAATTACCAGGTAATTACTACAGCCTGCTTCACTCTCATTACTGGATCTCAGGTCAATTAGGTTGGATGGTCTCTGAGGCAACATCTATTCCATTAATTCACACCATGCACACAACTGCAAAGGTGAAAAATTTAAATTTAGCAGTCGGTGAAAAACCAGAGCCACACACCAGAGCAATTGGTGAAGAACAGGTTGTTAAGGCGGCAACTGGATTAATTGCAAATACCGATGCTGAGGCGGCATCTTTGGTTTCACTATATGAGGCATGTCCTGATCGAGTATTTGTTGTTGCCCCTGGTGTTGATCTGCAAACCTTCTCACCCGCCGATGGAAAGGCTGCTGCTCGGAAAAGATTAAATATTGCACCGGATGCCATAATGCTGACCTTTGTTGGCAGAGTTCAACCACATAAGGGCCCTGACGTTTTGTTAAAGGCTGCAGCTGAAATGGTTATGCACACACCACATCTACGGGCAAAGCTTGCGGTGGTAATTATTGGCGGTGCCTCAGGAAGTGTGAATGAGTTAGAAAAGATTAAATCCCTTGCTAGATTTTTAAAGATTGAAGATATTACTCATTTTATTGAGCCAGCATCTCGTGAAGTTTTACCTGATTGGTATCGGGCAAGTGATTTGGTGTGTGTGCCAAGTTATAGTGAATCATTTGGATTAGTTGCCCTTGAAGCACAAGCTTGTGGCACACCAGTTGTTGCAACTGCAATTGGAGGACTTCGAACTGCGGTCTCAGATGGAATCTCAGGCTCATTAGTAGATGGACATGATCCAAAGGCATGGTCTGCAGTTATCTCTAGATTAATTATGGAGCCACAACGCAGATTATTACTTGGCATGAATGCGGTTGAACATGCCAGCCACTTTGGTTGGGAAGCAACTGCTAGAAAAACATTAGATGTTTATGACTGGGCGCTTTCAAAGAAGGCTAACTCCAAATTACGGTTGGCAGGCGATGCTTGATCCAAATGCAGTAATTGATGAGTTTTTAGCATCCCATGATTTAGATTTTGAACAAAAAGATGAGAACACTTATTTAATTACCTTACCCGGTGAGGCTAAACAACAAACCCACTGCGCATTGATGGTTGGCGATCACTCCTTAAGTATTAACGCCTTTGTGATTAGAAAACCTGATGAGAATAAAGCAGGGGTCTATGAGTACTTGTTAAAGAAGAATGCAAGCATGTATTCAGTGGCCTTTGCCGTTAATGAGTTAGGTGATATTTACTTAGTTGGCAGATTACCTCTTAATGCAGTTACGGAGCAGGAGATTGATCGGATTTTAGGTGCGGTATTGCAGTATGCCGACTCTGCCTTTAATCCATTACTTGAGTTAGGTTTTTCAACAGCGATCAGACGTGAGTGGGCTTGGCGGGTATCTCGTGGTGAATCACTAGCCAACTTAAAAGCTTTTGAACATTTAATCTCATAATTGTGAAAGGATTACTTGTATGAGCCGGAAATTAATTTTGCTCCGTCATGGTGAGAGTGCTTGGAATGCTAAAAATCTTTTTACCGGCTGGGTTGATGTTGAGTTATCGCAAAAGGGCGAGGCAGAGGCTGCAAGAGCTGGAGTTTTATTAAAAGAGGCAGGGTTAATTCCTGATGTTTTATATACATCTTTGCTAAAGCGGGCGATTAATACTGCAGATATTGCAATGAAAAGTGCTGGGATCACAAATATTCCAACTAAGCGAAGCTGGCGTTTGAATGAGCGCCACTATGGCGCACTTCAAGGAAAAGATAAGGCGCAGACCCTAAAGGAGTTTGGTGCAGAGCAATTTCAATTATGGCGCAGGAGTTTTGATGTGCCACCTCCTGCAATTGCAGATGATGATCAATACTCCCAAGCAAGTGAGCCAAAGTATGCAGATTTAGGAAGTGATCTACCAAAGACAGAGTGCTTAAAGGATGTTGTGGCGCGGGCTGTGCCATACCTAACTGGTGAAATTGCTGATGATTTAAATGCTGGCAAATTGGTTTTAATCACCGCTCATGGCAATTCAATTAGAGCAATTGTTAAATATATTGATCAGATTTCAGATGCTGATATTGCCGGGGTTAATATCCCAACCGGTATTCCACTGTTATATGAGTTTGAAAATGATTTTAAACCAATTACAAAAGGTGGTCGTTATTTAGATCCGGTGGCTGCGCAAGCTGCAATCGCCGAGGTTGCAAACCAGGGCAAGAAGTAAATTTTCTTAAGACTTATCCTCTAGATAAGTACCTGTTACTAAGAAGTGAACTCTTCTTGAGATTGAAACTGCATGGTCTGCAGATCTTTCGTAGTAACGGCCAAGTAAGGTTAAATCAATTGCAGACTCAGCTCCATGCGGCCAATCTTTGGTGATTAAAGATTGGATCAATTTACGATGCAGCTTATCCATCTCATCATCATCAATTGCTAATTGCTTAGCATCATCAAGATTTCGGCTGGCAATAATCTTTGCAGTTTTTTCAATAATTAATCCGGCAACTCTGCCCATCTCTTCAATGGTCAAACTTGCCTCAGATGGAACTGCGGTTCCTGGGTGGCGCATTCTTGCCAACTTTGAGATGTGATGGGCCATATCTCCCATTCGCTCTAAATCAGCACTCATGCGAAGTGAGGTAACTAAAACTCTTAAATCAGAGGCAACTGGTTGTTGGGTTGCAAGTAATTTCATTGTCTTTGCATCTAACTCATGTTGCATTGAATCAATCACATCATCTTGAGCAATTACCTTCTCAGCTAAAGATAGATCTGCAGTTAGTAATGCGGTTGTGGCATCGGCGGTCGCCTTCTTAACCAGCATCGCCATATCAACCAAACTCTGGGTGATGGCATCTAATTCATCATGAAAGGCGTCGCGCATAGGCTTAAAGATACTATTAATTAATCTTTTATTCACACTCAGGGGTAAATAGAGCGTTAACAGGGGGCAAACAACGGCTGGGTGAGCACCACATTTAAATAAATGCATCCTTGCCCATACCATTCACTCATGGGCTGGCTAAATAAAAAACCAGATGATCAGGTTGAACAAAATCTTATTCCCGCTGTCTTAGTTTCAACATTAAATTCATTAGATCGTGAATCAATAATTGTTAATACCAGTGGAAAAGTTTTATTTGCAACTGAAAAGATTCAGTTATTAAATTTAATAAATGAAGGAAAAATTAGTAGTGAAGAGTTGCTTGCTTTAGTTCGAGTGGTTAGAAGAACTGGCCAAACTCAAGAGGGATCAATTGAGGTTGCCCGTGGTCCAATTGGTTCAGGTAAACGAGAGTTACAAATCACCGCAGCTTTAATCTCACCAGATGGCTTGGTGCTGGTGATTATTGATGATGAAGGTGAGAAGCAGCGGATTGATGCAATTAGAAGAGATTTTATTACCAATATCTCTCATGAACTTAAAACTCCAATTCAAGCACTCTCACTTAACTCAGATGCGTTGCTTGAGATTAAAAATGAGCCAGAGCGGGTGGTGGCATTTGCCAACAAGATTAAATTACAAACAACAAGATTAAATGATTTAGTGCGAGAGATTATTAACCTCTCCAAGTTGCAAGACTCAGATCCTCTTGATATGGCTGATCAGGTTGACATTACCGATGTGATTAAAGAGGCGATCAATCAATGTGAGGCGATGGCTGAGATTAGAAAGATTGAGGTTGAGTTAGGTGAGATGAGTGATTGCGCAGTTGTTGGCAATCGTGAGCAGTTGGTAATGGCAGTTCACAATTTAGTTGAGAATGCGATCAACTACAGCGCTGATGGAACACATGTCAGTGTTAGTACCAGGGTTGAAGATAATATTGTTGAAATCTTGGTGAAGGATCAAGGAATTGGAATTGTGGAGGAGAACTTAGATCGAATATTTGAACGCTTCTATCGGGTTGATCCAGCAAGATCTAGAGCAACCGGTGGAACTGGTCTTGGCTTATCAATTGTGAAGCATGTTTGTAAGAATCATGGTGGTGAGGTGAAGGTGTGGAGCTCATTAGGGGTGGGAAGCACATTTGCCATTAGGCTTCCGATTGTCAAAGAGAAGGTTGAACAATGACTCGAATTTTAATTGTTGAAGATGAAGAATCAGTTCTTGATCCACTTGAGTTATTGCTAAGCAAAGAGGGTTTCACAATTGAAACCGCAAGGGATGGCCGGGAAGCACTGGAAAAGTTTGCTAAAACCAACCCAGATTTAATCTTGTTAGATCTAATGCTGCCTGAGGTCTCTGGCACAGAAGTTTGCCGGCAGATCAGAGCAAAGTCGCAGGTGCCAATAATTATGCTTACCGCTAAAGATACTGAGGTGGATAAGGTTGTTGGATTAGAGCTTGGCGCAGATGATTATGTTGTTAAACCGTATTCAAAGGCAGAGCTAGTTGCCAGAATTAAAGCAGTTCTTAGAAGAAATAATGCTGATGCATTTGTTAATCAAGGTGGATCAATCTCAGCAGGCCCAGTTGTAATTGATGTTGAACGTCACCAGGTGAGTATTAATGGTGAAAATATTGCACTTCCTTTAAAGGAGTTTGAATTACTTGAGTTCTTAGTTAGAAATAGTGGCCGGGTGTTAACTAGAACCCAGTTAATTGATCGCGTCTGGGGATCTGATTATTTTGGGGATACTAAAACTTTAGATGTTCATGTTAAAAGATTAAGAGCAAAGATTGAAAAAGATCCAGCAAATCCAGTTTATATCCAGACCATTAGAGGTCTTGGATATAAGTTTGAAAGTTAAGGCTTAACCTCTTCAGTCACAACTGGAGTTTGAGTTTGGATAACTCTTTGCAGGGATTCATAAATACCCTCTTGTTGCACAACCAAAGCATCAACTGTTACTGGGGATGCGGTGGCAAATGTGAAGGTAATTGGTAATCGCTCACCAGCATTTTTTGTAATTAAAGCAAAGGCATCAGCATTCGCAGACTCTCCAACAAAGGTAATTGGCTTATTTCTTAATAGATCAAATGAAGGCGCAGAAAGTTGGGCTGGTGCTCCATCAATACTGATCCCAACCAAAGCATCTGATGAATCTGACCAATTAACTAATGTTCCAATTAAAATACCTTGAGATAAATTGTTTTTAATAATCTTGATGTTTCGCAATCTGATTTCATTGCTTTGGGCCTCAACACCATCAGTTACTTGTTTAATGGTTCGAGTTTCAGCTGTTTGACCAGATCCACAACTTGTTAGCAAGATGGCAGCAACTGTTAGTACTGCTATTTTTTTGATGGTAGATGCCATGGCTAAAGGTTATCTTGGGTGGTAAATATCTTGAAAATTAGGGGCAATTTATGAGGGTGAAATGGGTCGCAAATTGCTGGTATTATTAGCTCCTAGCGAAAGGCCTTTTCCTCCTATGACATTTAAAGTCGGCGAAACCGTTGTTTATCCACACCACGGAGCAGCACAGATTGAAGCGATCGAAAAGCGCACAATCAAAGGTGAAGAGAAGATCTATCTAGTTTTAAAGGTTGCCCAAGGCGATCTAACAGTGCGCGTCCCAGCCGAAAATATTGATCTAGTCGGCGTAAGAGATGTTGTTGATAGCGCAGGACTTGATCGAGTATTTAATGTTTTACGTCAACCATATACAGAGGAGCCAACTAACTGGTCTCGTCGTTACAAAGCAAATGTTGAAAAATTAGCATCTGGTGATGTAATTAAGGTAGCCGAGGTTGTTCGTGATTTATACCGTCGTGATTTAGATCGTGGATTATCAGCTGGTGAAAAACGTATGTTGTCTAAAGCAAAGCAAATTTTAGTTTCAGAGTTGGCACTCGCTGAGCGCACCGATGAAGTTAAAGCTGCAACCTTGCTAGATGAGGTTCTCGCCTCTTAATTGGCAGTAATTAACTGTCATGATTAACAAAACTGCCGCAATTATTGCTGCAGCTGGTGCTGGAAATCGCTTAGGTGCAAACCTTCCAAAAGCATTAGTTAAATTACTTGATAAAACTTTGGTCGAACATGCTGTGGCAAATCTTGCACCCATCGCCCAACATATTGTTGTTACCGCACCTAGCGGCTTTGAAGATGAGTTTAAGAAAGTATTAGGAGATCAGGTAACGGTAATTACTGGCGGTGTTTTGCGCAGTGACAGTATTCGAATTGCTCTAGCTAGTATTCCAAATCAATATGAGTATGTGTTAGTTCATGATGCAGCAAGATCACTTGCACCAACTGCTTTAGCAAAATCAGTTATTGATCAGTTAGTCAATGGTGAGCAAGCGGTTGTGCCAGTCTTAGATTTAGTTGACACCATCAAAGAGGTTGATGCATCTGGTTATGTTAGAAATACCCCAGATAGATCATCACTTCGCGCAGTTCAAACCCCACAAGGATTTACCAAATCAGTATTAGAGCGAGCTCATCAAGCAAGTGATGATGCAACAGATGATGCAGCATTGGTTGAGGCCTTAGGCGTTAAGGTTAAAACAATTGCAGGAGATGAGCGCGCACTTAAGATAACAAATAAATCTGATTTATCTAGAGCACTTGAAATATTGCATCCTGATAGCAAAGTAAAATTAAGAGTTGGTATTGGCACAGATGCTCATGCATTTTCAACTGATAAAAATAGAAAGCTTTCACTTGCTTGCCTTACCTGGAGTGATGAAATTGGTTTAGATGGCCATTCAGATGGTGATGTTGCATCCCATGCAATCTGTGATGCTCTGCTTGCCGCTGCAAATCTTGGTGATCTTGGCAGTAATTTTGGCGTTGCAGATGCGAAATATGCTGGCGCAAGTGGTGCACAGATGTTGGCTGAAAGCTTGGCAAAAGTTAAAGCTGCTGGTTTTAACATTGAAAATGTTTCAGTTCAAATTGTCGGAAACAGACCCAAGATTGCACCCCGCAGAGCTGAGGCGATTGCTGCAATCTCAGCTGCCTTATCTGGTGCTGCTGTCTCAGTATCTGCCACATCAACAGATGGTTTGGGCTTTACTGGCGAGGGCAAAGGCTTATCTGCGATTGCAACTGCATTATTAGTTAGCGCGTAAAGGTAAAATCCTCTGATGAGCGCGCTGAATCTATATGACACAAAATCTCGCACCGTATCAACATTTAATCCATTAACTGCTGGCAAAGTTGGTATTTATCTTTGCGGTGCAACTGTGCAAGCACCTCCTCATATTGGACACATCAGAAGCGGTGTGAACTTTGATATTTTGCGTCGTTGGTTAATTGCATCTGGCTTTGATGTCACATTTGTTAGAAATGTAACTGATATTGATGACAAGATTTTGCATAAAGCAAACCATGAAGAGATTCCTTGGTGGCAAGTTGCCATGAAGTATGAGCGGGCATTTACCGATGCATATGACGCTTTAAATGTTATGCCGCCAACCTATGAACCACGGGCAACTGGTCACATCACTCAGATGATCCAGTTAATGGAGAAATTAATTGAAAATGGATCAGCCTATGCACCAGGCAACGGTGATGTTTATCTAGAGGTTAGAAAATTAAAAGAGTACTTAACTCTTTCTAATCAAAAATTAGATGACCTGCTCCCTAGTGAGGATGCAGATTTAGAGTTTAAGAAAGATCCTAGAGATTTTGCATTATGGAAAGCTGCAAAGAAGGGTGAGCCATCATGGCCAACTCCTTGGGGCGATGGCCGACCTGGTTGGCACTTAGAGTGCTCGGCAATGGCGCATGCTTACTTAGGTGAGGCATTTGATATTCATGGCGGCGGATTAGATTTAATTTTTCCACACCATGAAAATGAGATTGCCCAATCAAATGCTGCCGGATATAAGTTTTCAAATATTTGGATGCACAACGCTTGGGTAACAACTAGTGGTGAAAAAATGAGTAAATCTCTAGGAAACTCATTACAGGTTGCAGAGATTTTAAAGAAGGTGCGTGGAATTGAATTGCGTTGGTATTTAGGAAGTGCGCATTATCGAAGCATGCTGGAGTTCTCATTTGAAGCCTTGGCAGAATCTGCAACCTCATTTAAACGAGTTGAAGCCTTTTTAAGCAGAGCAGAAAGTGTGTTAGGTAAAGAGGTTGAAATATTAATAGCTCCTGAGTTTGCAGCTGCAATGAATGATGATCTAGCCGTTCCTCAAGCACTAGCTTTTATTGCAGAATCAATGCGAATTGGAAACTCATCCCCTGAGGATAAGAAAATTATTGCAAAAACAGCGGGTGAGATAAGAGGAGCGCTTTCCATTCTAGGTTGTGATCCAAAGGATGCAGCCTTTGCTGGCGGAAAAACAAATGATGCAGCGATGGATGGATTAATTAAATTAGCGTTAGATCAGCGTGAAGCGGCACGATTGCGAAAAGATTTTGCAACTGCGGATCAAATACGAGATCAGATTGCAGCCCTAGGCATTACTGTTGAAGACACAGCTAACGGACCAAGGTGGAGTTATTGATGAAACCAGGTAAATCACGTAAAGATCGTCCAAAGGGTCCTAAATCTTTTTCTCGTGGTGGCAGCAAGCGAGTTGAAAGAAGCGCTGTTGCGCGCCCTGAAAAACGAGAAGACCGCAGAGAAGAAAAACGTGATGACCGTAAAGGATTTAAGAAAGCATCTCGGGTTAATGATCGCAGAGTAGAAAAACGTGATGATCGAAAAGGGTTTAAGAAACCAGTTCGAGTAAATGATCGTGAATTAAAACGTGAAGATCGCAGACCGGATCGTCCTGAGAAAAGATTTGATCGCAGGCAATCTGCCCAAGATGCAGTTGCCGGCAAGAACTCTGTAGTTGAGGCATTGCGGGCAAAGATTCCAGCTAAGGAGTTAATTGTTGCAATAAAGGTTGAGATAGATGAGAAAATTTCAGAGGCAATTCGCTTAGCCAAAAATGCAGATCTGCCAATTAAAGAGTTACCAAGAAGAGCACTTGATGATCTAACTGGTTTTTCTAATCACCAAGGTATTGCACTTGTAATAAAGCCTTTTAATTACACCGAATTTCCTAAATTAATCTCCTCCGCAAAAAAACCAATGATGCTAATTGGCTTAGATTCAATTACCGATCCACATAACTTAGGTGCGGTAGTTAGATCTGCAGCAGCATTTGGTGCAGATGGAGTGGTAATTCCAGAACGACGAAATGCAGCTATGACTGGATCTGCCTGGAAGGCCTCAGCTGGAGCTGCTGCTCGTATGCCAATCTCACAGGTTACAAATTTAGTTCGCGCTATTGAAGATGCGAAAAAAGCTGGCTGTTTCATTATTGGTTTAGATGCCGAAGGTGATGTCACCTTGGCAAAGATGAACATAGCTACTGAATCTATCTTTATTATTGTTGGTAGTGAAGGAAAAGGCTTATCTAGATTAGTAAGAGAAAAATGTGATCTAGTTGTATCAATTCCAATGCAATCATCTGTTGAATCTTTAAATGCCAGCGTGGCAACAGCAATAGTTATGTATCAGGTTGCGGCAGAAAGAAATAAATAAAGTGAAGTACTCTCGTTTTATCGCCCTTGGCGATTCAATGACTGAGGGAATGAGTGATGAGGTAGTTGACGGTAAATACCGCGGCTGGGCAGATCGAGTTGCAGACACTTTAGCTAAATCAAATCCTGATTTTACCTATATGAATTTGGCGGTGAGAGGTAAATTACTTAAACAAGTTGTTGAGGATCAAATACCACACGCTCTTAAATTTATTGAAGGCAAACAAACCTTAGTTTCATTTCACGCCGGTGCAAATGATGTGCTGAGGCCAAATTACAAACCCGAGATATCACTTCCTGAATATGAAAAAGGAATCAAGCAATTAACTGATGCCGGAGCAACAGTAATTGTGTTTACAGTAATTGATAAGGTTGAAGGAAAAGGAAAGACTGCAACTCTTTGGCATCAAAGATTCAGCGCCTTTAATGAGAATGTAAGAATGGTTGCTCAAAAGTATCCAACAATTTTATTTGAGGGCAAGAATGCTGAGTTCTTAAATGATCGAAGATTTCTTGCCTTTGATCGATTACATATGAATCCAGAGGGGCACCGAAGATTAGCTAATGCTGTTTTAGAAGGATTAGATTATGAGTTTGATTCAAATTGGCGAATACTGCTGCCGGAAGCAAAAGAAAAAAGTAAATTAGTAAAAACTCTAGTAAATATCATCTGGGTGGGAGTCTTTTTAATTCCGTGGATTTGGCGCCGAATTCGAGGTAAATCCTCCGGAGATGGCAGGGTTGCTAAGTATCTTGAGCCAGTTAAATGGCCAATTAGATAGTAAATACCGCTTCCGGGCTATGCAATAATTACGCCTCGCACCACGCCTCTCTAGCTCAGTGGTAGAGCAGCCGCCTTGTAAGCGGCAGGTCGTCAGTTCAATCCTGACGGGGGGCTCCAGTTTTAACTACTTATTTTTTATCTTCAATCAAAGTAGAGTTTAATTATGAAATCTGCTGATTTTGATGTTGTTGTAATCGGTTCAGGTTTTGGTGGTTCAGTTGCAGCCCTTCGCTTAACTGAAAAAGGTTACAAAGTTGCCGTCCTCGAAGCAGGTAGAAGATTTTCAGATAAAGATTTCCCAAAAACCTCTTGGCGGTTAAGTAGATTTTTATACGCACCTCGTCTTGGACTACGCGGAATACAACGAATTCATGTTTTGCCAGATGTATTGGTTTTAGCAGGTGCTGGTGTTGGCGGTGGATCACTGGTTTATGCCAACACTTTATATAAGCCACCTGCTTCTTACTTTGAAGATAAACAATGGAAACACATTACTGATTGGGATGCAGAGCTATCTCCTTGGTATGACCAAGCATCTCGAATGTTAGGTGTTACTGAGAATCCATATTTTTCACCATCTGATAAAGCAATGAAAGAGGTTGCAGATCAAATGGGAGTAGGTCACACATTTAAATTAGCTCCCCTTGGAGTTTATTTTGGCAATGGTGCATCGGTTAAATCAAAGGATCCATTTTTTGGTGGTGTAGGACCAGAGCGAGATGGTTGCCAGCAATGTGGGGCATGTATGACTGGGTGCAGACACAATGCTAAAAATACTTTGCCTAAAAATTATTTAGGATTAGCTGAAAAGGCCGGAGCAAAGGTTTTCCCAGAGCACACAGTTGTTAAAACAATTCAAAAACCAGATGGCAGCTGGCAAGTAATTGCTCGTAAGAGCTCAGCTTGGTTTGGTGGCAAACGAGAATTTACTGCAGCCCAGGTTGTTGTAGCAGCTGGCACATATAACACTCAAAAGTTATTACATAAAATGAAATCAGATAATCATCTACCAAAGATCAGCGATCAATTAGGTAAGTTATCTAGAACAAATAGTGAGGCTTTAACTGGCAGCATCATGCCTAAAGGTGGAACAGATTTTAGTAAGGGTGCTGCAATCACCTCATCTTTTTTCCCAGATGACCACACCCATGTTGAGCCAGTTAGATATGGCAAAGGCAGCAACTTTATGGGGTTACTGCAAACTGTTATGACCGATAGCTCAAATATTAAAGATCGCCGCAAACAATGGTTAAAGCAAGTTATCACTAAGCCATCCTTAGTATTAAAAATCTTAGATGTTAGAAAATGGAGTGAGCGCACAGTTGTGGCATTAATTATGCAAAATGTTGACTCTGCTATTACGGTAAAAGCAAAGCGTGGAATCTTAGGTTTTAGATTGACCTCAAAAAATGATTCACTGACACCAAATGCAACCTACATACCCGCTGCCAATGAGGTGGCAAGAAGAATTGCAGAAAACAATGGTGGTATTGCTGGTGGTCATATTGGCGATTTAGTTAACGCACCCTTTACTGCACATTTTGTTGGTGGATGTGTAATTGGGGATTCACCAACCAATGGCGTAATTGATCCATACCACCGCCTATATAACTACCCAACCATGCATGTTGTTGATGGTGCATCGGTAACTGCAAATCTTGGAGTAAATCCATCATTAACAATTACCGCTCAAGCAGAGCGGGCTTTTTCAATGTGGCCTAATAAAGGTGATCAAGATCTACGCCCTGCGCAAAACACAACCTATAAAAGAGTTGAGCCAATCTTTCCAAATCAACCATTTGTGCCAAAGGGCGCAGTAGGTGAGTTAAGAGTTTCTTAGTATTTTCGCTTGTTGCTTAGCTCTGCGATTTGGCATTCTAGTTATTGGAAAATCTTGGGATTTATAGAAATCTTTAATTACTGCCTGCATTAACTTGCTCTTCTCCCTGACTAAATTATGGGAGGCCCCTGGTATTACTGCCAATCTGCCATTAGGGATTGCTTCATACATCTTAAAAGTCATCTCACTCTTAAATGGTTCATCATCTCCGGCTAATATCAAAACTGGACACTTAATTTTCTTAAGTTGAGAAAGTTTTAATTTTGGTTCAGTTCGCCAAACTTTAAAAGCCTTTGCTTTGATCTCAAGCAATAGTGCGCGATCTTGGCCAGTCATCTTCACAAATTTTGCATACTCCTCTTCACTTGCATCCACCTGATCTAGATTAAATGAAAGCCCTGCGTCGTAGGTGTAGTTGGCACCGATTGCAACTAATGACTTAACTAGCTTTGGATATTTAATTGCAGCAATTAATCCAATATTTCCGCCATCACTCCAACCAATAATATGAGCAGGTTTTTTAACTACAGTTTTTAAGTATGCAACTAATTCATTTACCTGAAAATCAAAGTGCATATATCCCTTGCGCACCTTGGTATAGCCATGGGCGGTGCGGTCATATGCAAATGGTTCATGAGTTTTACTTACCGCTGGCAATATTTGATCAGCCCAATTTGCTGTGTGACTTAATCCGCCATGCAGTAATACAACTGGTTCACCATTTTTAGCCCACTTAAGTGACCAAAGCTGGTGGCCACCAACCTTAATAAATTTCTGATAAACCGGTTTTGCCATTTATTTTTACGAATCCATAATATGGCGATTGCCACGGTCAAATGTTAGGTAGTTCCAGGTCCAATCAGCCATTGTGCCGATCTTGTTACGTCCACCCAATAGATAGAAAAGATGCAGCCATAACCAAACCAACCATGCAAGTGGGCCAGCTAATTTAAACCAGCGAACCTGCACAACCGCTTTGTTTCTGCCAATAGTTGCCATTGATCCTTTATCTAAATACTTAAAGTTTTCTAACTTTTTATTGGAAGCTAATCTTTTGATCTGCTTTGCGATGAATTTTCCTTGTTGAATTGCAACTGGTGCCACCATTGGAAGTGCTCTGCCATCTTTTCCTTTAGCACCTGCAATATCACCTAGTGCCCAAATATTTGGGTGATTTTTAACCTGCATCGTAGTTTCAACAGCAACTCGATTTGCTTCAACTGGAAGATTTAGATTAACCATCGCATCCGCGCCCTTAACACCTGCTGCCCAAATCGTAATTACAGAATCAACAGTTGAATTATCAGCAAGTGTTATCTTCTTTACAGATAACTCTTTAACAGCTGTATTAACCATTACCTTAACACCTAGTTTTTCTAAATCTTTCTTAGTTCGTATAGAAAGAGATGGTGCAAAAGATGGCAACAATCTTGGGCCAGCCTCAATTAATCTAACATTTATATTCTTAGCAACCTTTGCTTGGTCAGAGGTTAGTGGTCCTCGAATTAACTCCGCCATGGCCCCTGCCATCTCAACTCCAGTTGGGCCACCACCAATTACTGTTATTGAAATTTTTGTTTCATCTTCATATCTACATAACTCTTCAAATCTGCGCATTACCTCAGCTCTAATAGTTAATGCCTCAGCAACTGTTTTCATTCCTAATGCATACTCTTTAACTCCAGGGATTCCAAAATCAGAGGTAACAGATCCAAGGGCAACAATTAAATGATCAAATTTTAAAATTTCACCACTATCTAAATTAACCTCATTGTTTTGGTGATTAATTTGTACTGGACTTGCCATTCGAAATTTAACATTAGTTTTTCTAAGTGCGCCTCTAATTGGATAGGCCACATGATCTGCGGCAAGGCCGGCGGTGGAAACCTGATAAAGCAAAGGCAGGAAGGTTTGATAGTTATGACGATCGACCACTGTGACCTGCGCGTCTTTATAGAGCGCTCGGGCAGCGGCGAGCCCACCAAAACCGCCACCTAAAATAACTACCTTTGGTTTATTCATCGAATTAAGTCTACTGTTTTCACCATGACAGCGGTGCGCAAAATTCTAGTTACCGGAGCATCCGGGTATGTAGGTGGTCGTCTTGTGACTGCACTTTTGCAAGATGGTGCAGAGGTACGGGTATTTGTACGAGATAAGAACAAAGCCCAAAGCCACACCTGGGCAAGTGAGGTTGAGATTGCAGTTGGAAATGCATCTGATTACCAATCAACGGTTGCAGCTTTAACAAATGTTCACACCGCTTTCTACTTACTTCACTCAATTAATTTAGGACCAAACTTTGATCAGATTGAATCTGAAATGGCGCGAAACTTTGCAAAAGCTGCCGAAGAGTGTGGTGTTAAGCAGATTATTTACTTAGGTGGAATTAATAATGATGCCAAGAGTTCTAAGCATTTAAGTTCAAGAGCAAATACTGGCAAAGAGCTTGCCACCACATCTGTACCAGTAATTGAATTAAGAGCAGGAATTATTATTGGCTCAGGCTCTGCCTCATTTGAGATGTTGCGCCACCTAACCCATCGCTTACCTGTTATGACCACACCAAAGTGGGTTATGAATAAAACTCATCCAATTGCAATTCGAGATGTGCTTTGGTACCTACGCAAAACAGCCACGCTTGAAAAACCTGTTGCTGGTATTTTTGATATTGGTGGACCTGAGGTGCTCTCTTATGCAGATATGATGCAAAAATTTGCCAAGTTATCTGGATTACGAAGACGTTTGATTATTAGAGTTCCAGTTTTAACACCAAAACTTTCTAGCCTTTGGATTGGTTTTGTTACTCCAGTGCCAACCTCATTAGCCAGGCCATTAGTTGGTTCATTAATTAGTGAAGTGGTAGCAGATCCTGCAAAATCTATTGATCACTTAATTCCAAAACCTACAGAAGGTTTAATTGATGTTGAAGGTGCTATTACTTTGGCACTAAGCCATGTTTCAAGTAATACTGTTAAAACAAGATGGTCAGATGCAACAACTCAGACAGCGCCTTGGCAAAAAGCACAAAGTGATCCAGCTTGGGCAGGGGAAGCTTTATATAAAGACACCAGAATTAGAGTTACTGATGCCAGCATGGAACATCTATGGGAGGCGATTGAAGAAATAGGTGGCGACAACGGTTGGTATGGCGCTGATTTCCTTTGGTATTTACGTGGCGTAATGGATCGAATGATTGGCGGAGTTGGACTAAGAAGAGGAAGAAGAGATCCAATTCATTTACGTGTTGGAGACTCATTAGATTTCTGGCGGGTTGAATCTTTAATTCCTGGTCAATCATTAAAACTTTATGCTGAAATGATTTTGCCGGGCAAAGCTTGGCTTGAATTTAGAATTAAGAAGTTACCAAATGGTCAAAGTGAGGTTACCCAAGAAGCTTCCTTCTCACCACGTGGTTTAGGTGGTCAGTTGTATTGGTATGCAGTACTGCCACTTCACACATTAGTTTTCCCAACCATGATTAGAAATTTAATTAGAAGTGCCAATCGAAAGGATTACGCACTCCGCAATGCATGAGTTCACCCCAGAAGTTGAAGCATTAGCCAAAGAGGTTTTGGAGTACTCGCTAATTCGTTTGCGAACAGATCCACCACTTGATGGTCCAAAAACTGCGCAAGAGTTATATGAATTAGCCGGAAACACCATCACCGCAAAAGGTTTAGGTGGGCATGAGGCACTTAATTTATTTAAAGATGTTTTAGCAAAGGCATGTATTTCAACTGATCATCCAAGATACTTAGCATTTATTCCATCTGCTCCAAGTGAGTATGCAAACTTATTTGATTTAGTAGTTGGAGCTAGCGCTTTATATGGCGGCTCCTGGCTAGAAGGTGCTGGAGCGGTCTTTGCCGAAAACCAAGCATTAAAGTGGATTTCAGATTTAGCTGGCATGCCAGAAACATCTGGCGGAGTTTTTGTGCAAGGTGGCACGATTGGAAATCTTTCAGCTTTGGTTACTGCTCGAAATACATTTAGAGAAAAACGAAAAGATGTAAGTAGATGGGTAATAGCCGCAAGTTCTGATGCTCATTCATCAATTAAATCAGCAGCTGATGTTATGGATATTGGGATTCTTTTGATTAATCCTAATCAAGATGGTTCGTTGCAGGCAGATTCAGCAGCAGCTGCAATTGATAAATACCATAGTGAAAATCCATCGCACCAAGTTTTTGCTTTGGTAGCAACAGCGGGAACTACCAACCTTGGCATCATTGATGATCTAGAGGGTTTAGCGAGATGTGCCAAGAGCCGGGATATTTGGTTTCATGTTGATGGTGCTTATGGATTAGCCGCACTTTGTGCACCATCGGTCCGACCATTGTTTAACGGAATTGAATTGGCAGATTCATTAATTGTTGATCCACACAAATGGTTGTTTGCACCCTTTGATGCCTGCGCACTTATCTATCGCAATCCAAAATTAGCAAAAGCTGCTCACCTGCAAAAAGCTGCTTATCTTGAAACATTAGATGATGAGGATGAGTGGAATCCATCTGATTATGCAATTCATCTAACAAGAAGAGCTAGAGGATTACCATTTTGGTTCTCACTGGCTGCCCATGGCACAGATGAGTATGCAAAAGCGATGGAGCGAACCATGGAGGTAGCACGAGATGCTGCTGAACAGGTAAGAAATCATAAAAACTTAAAGCTTGTGATCGAGCCATCACTTTCAATTGTTGCCTTTGAAAGAGTTGGTTGGGAGAGAGCTGATTATGAAAAATGGAGTGATCAATTATTGGCAGATCAAATTGGCTTTGTTACACCCTCTGCCCATAAAGGAAAACCAATTTTAAGATTTGCAATTGTTAACCCATGGACTAAAGAGTCTGATATTTCAGCAATTCTCGCCACGCTCTAACTTAAAAACACCATTTTGTCAGTCCTATCTTTTAAGATAGAGCCATGTCCGAATTAATACCGATTAATGACTCAGCAGCTGGCTTATCTGAGTTAGAGATCAAGATGTTGGAGTTCGAACGCACCTGGTGGCGCCATGCAGGTGCTAAAGAGAGTTCAATTAAAGAGTTGTTTAACTTAACTCCGCCGGCTTATTACCAATTGTTAAATAACTTAATCGATCGACCAGCAGCATTAATGGCAGAGCCATTGTTGGTTAAGCGGTTGCTGCGCCTTCGCGAGCAGCGCACCTCATCCCGCTCTAGCTCCAGACTGGGCTTTTCGCTCTAACTCACTCAGCAATACCCCTTCGGCCAGATCTGATTTGGCCTATCAGGAATAAATCCTCTAGATTTGGCTTTAGCACTCTTAGGGTGTGAGTGATAAAAACACCTATCTGGTTATTAAAGCAAGAAAAAAAGAGGGAGATAAAAAATGGCAAAGATGATTGCCTTCAACGAAGAGGCTCGTCGCGGATTAGAGCGCGGCATGAATGTGTTAGCAGATGCGGTCAAGGTAACCCTTGGGCCCCGTGGCCGAAATGTTGTTCTTGAGAAAAAATGGGGAGCACCAACAATTACTAATGATGGTGTCTCAATTGCTAAAGAGATTGAATTAGATGATCCATGGGAAAAGATCGGTGCAGACCTTGTTAAAGAGGTTGCTAAGAAAACTGATGATGTTGCAGGAGATGGCACAACTACTGCCACAGTATTAGCCCAAGCAATGGTTAGAGAAGGATTGCGAAATGTTGCAGCTGGATCAAACCCAATGTCATTAAAGCGCGGAATTGAAAAAGCTGTAGCTGCTATTTCAGATGAGTTACTAAAGATGGCAAAGCCAGTTGAAACTAAGGAACAGATCTCTGCTACAGCTTCTATTTCAGCAGCTGATACAACAATTGGATCAATGATTGCTGAAGCGATGGACAAGGTTGGTAAAGAGGGCGTAATCACTGTTGAAGAGAGCAATACATTTGGTCTTGAGCTAGAGCTGACTGAGGGTATGCGATTTGATAAGGGTTATATCTCTGCTTACTTTGTTACAGATACTGATCGCATGGAAACTGTGATGGAAGATGCTTACATCTTGATTGCAAACACCAAGATCTCTGGAATTAAAGATTTAGTTCCAGTACTTGAAAAGGTTATGCAAACTGGCAAGCCGCTTGTAATTATTGCCGAAGATGTTGATGGTGAAGCACTATCAACTTTGGTAGTAAATAAGATTCGTGGCACATTTAAATCTGTTGCAGTTAAAGCACCAGGCTTTGGAGATCGCCGTAAGGCAATGTTGCAAGATATTGCAATCCTTACCGGTGCCACAGTTATCTCAGAAGAGGTTGGTCTAAAGCTTGATCAAACCACACTTGAGTTATTGGGAACTGCTCGCAAGGTTGTAATTGCAAAAGAGGAGACCACAATTGTTGAAGGTGGCGGAGATGTTGACCAGATTAAAGGTCGCGTTAACCAAATTCGCACCGAGATTGAAAAAAGTGATTCAGATTATGATCGCGAGAAACTACAAGAGCGTCTTGCAAAACTTGCAGGAGGCGTTGCTGTAATTAAGGCTGGAGCTGCAACTGAGGTTGAGTTAAAAGAACGTAAACACCGAATTGAAGATGCGGTGCGAAATGCAAAGGCTGCTGTTGAAGAGGGAATCGTTGCCGGTGGTGGCGTTGCCCTTCTACAAGCTTCAAAGGTTGCATTTAGTAAATTAAAGTTAGAAGGCGATGAAGCAACTGGCGGAAAGATTGTTGAGTACGCAGTTGAATCACCACTAAAACAAATCGCAATTAATGCTGGCCTTGAAGGCGGAGTAATTGTTGAAAAGGTTCGCAGCCTTGAAACTGGATTTGGTTTAAATGCTGCAACTGGTGAATATGTTGACATGATCAAGAGCGGAATTATTGATCCAGCAAAGGTAACAAGATCTGCATTACAAAATGCAGCATCTATTGCCGCCCTGTTCTTAACAACAGAGGCAGTAATTGCTGACAAGCCAGAGCCAAAATCAGCAGCACCAATGCCTGGTGGCGATGGCGGAGGAATGGATTTCTAAATAATTTCCATTAATGCTTTGGAAAGCCCCCGCATAAAAACGGGGGCTTTTTCATTTTAATCATTAGCAGATTACAATCTACGCATGGCAAAGAAGAAATCATTATTCAAAAAGCTCCGTAAAAACGAGAGCTCACTGGTGGCTGAACCTGAGGCACCAGTTGATGAGGCACTTCTTGATGCAATCACACAACCAAAGGTTGAAGAGGTTGTAAAGCCGGCAATTGTTAGAAAACCATACATCGCACCACCAAAAACCTATCCAGCAAAGGTTGATGTGCAAGTTAATAAAACAGATTTATTTGGAGCACTTAATAAAGCTAAGCAAGCTGCAATCGAAGACTCTGGTAAGAGTGAGTATGTTGGTGAGTTTTACTCTGTTGATTCTGATGAAGAAAGAATTGCAACATATCTATTCCAAGCAAAATTACCTGGCTATGTAGGTTGGATGTGGGCGGTAACTGTTGCCAAGATTGATGACCAAAGTGAAGCAACAATTTGCGATGTAGTTTTACTGCCAGGAAATAAAGCATTACTTGCACCAAACTGGGTGCCTTACTCACAAAGAATTCAACCAGGAGATCTTGGAATTGGTGATGTTGTACCAACTGAGGCAGATGATGAACGTTTAATTCAAACTTATGCAGCACTGCCTGGTGAGGAAGAGTTAGATAACACGCAAATATTTGAATTTGGTTTAACCCGTGCAAGAGTAATTTCAATTATTGGTAGAGATTTGGCAAGCAAGAGATGGTATGACGGTGATCGTGGACCACGTGCGCCAATTGCCCAGGCAGCTCCTAAGCCTTGTTCATCTTGTGGTTTCTTTATTCCGATCGCCGGCTCATTAGGTGGTGCATTTGGTGTTTGCTCCAATGCAATCTCACCTGAAGATGCCCGCGTGGTTTCCTTTGATCATGGCTGTGGTGCGCACTCAGAGGCGCTTATTAAGGCCGAATAATCGGCTAACGCCATTTGCACTACTTGAGATAAACTATCCACCTGCCCATCTAGAGATGGCCTAAACGAATAATAAAAATTGAGGGGAGATGCCAATGCCTACTGGTCGTGTTAAATGGTTTAGCTTAGAAAAGGGTTTTGGTTTTATTTCCAATGATGAGGGCGAAGATGTTTATCTTGCTGCTGCAGCACTTCCTGAGGGTGTAACAACTGTTAAACCTGGTACAAAACTAGAGTTTTCAATTGCTGATGGTCGACGTGGTCCACAAGCACTTTCAGTTTCAGTTGTTGAAGCTCCGCCAACTATGGCAACAAACTCACGTGGTAAGAATGATGATTTAGCTGCGATGATTGAAGACACAATTAAAATTCTAGATCGCTTCGGTAATGGCTTAAGAAGTGGTCGAAGCTCGTCCGCTGCTGATGGTGAGAGATTAGCCAAAGTGTTGCGTGGTATTGCATCTCAGATCGACGGGAATTAAAGAACTCCTTTTCGACCGCGCTTGATTGTGTAACGAAGTCCGATTGCACCTAGCACTGCACCAATTACACATATCCACAAGACATTGGTATCTGCATTCATCACAATTGCAAATACAAGTGCAATTATCCAAAGCACAATTCCCATTGAGATTACAAATATGGCTTCTTTCATATTTTAAGCCTAGCCCTATAAACCGCTAATGAGAACCATTGCAACCATGCCAAAGAGAATGGCAATAGTTACGCGGCGTCTGAATTTTGCACTCATCATTTGGCAAGCCTTTCCACAACATACTCAATTGATTTAGTTAGGGCATCAATATCGGATGGCTCAACCGCTGGGAACATTCCAACTCTTAATTGATTCTTTCCAAGCTTGCGATATGGGTCTGTATCAACAATTCCATTAGCTCGTAGCACCTTTGCAATTTCAAGTGCATCAATAGATTCATCAAAATTGATTGTGCCAACTACCTTTGATCGCATTGCTGGTTCGGTAACAAATGGTGTGGTGTATGTGGTTTTTTCTGCCCAGTTATAAAGCCTAGAAGATGAATCTTCACTTCGACCAGCAGCAAACTTTAACCCGCCATTTTCATTCATCCACTTTATTTGCTCTGCCAAAAGAATTAATGTGGCAAGAGCTGGAGTGTTATAGGTTTGATCTAATCTTGAATTCTCAATAGCAATTGAAAGATCAAAAAATGCAGGTACCCATCTACCGCTTGCTTTAATCTTTTCAACTCTGGCAATCGCAGCAGGGCTCATAATGGCAATCCATAATCCACCATCTGAGGCAAAGGATTTTTGTGGGGCAAAGTAATAGCAATCAGAATTACTTATATCTAAAGAGAGCCCACCAGCAGCACTTGTGGCATCTACTAGAACCAATGCACCTTCACTTCCAGCAGGGCGAACAATAGGCATCATCACACCTGTACTAGTTTCATTATGGGTTAATGCATAAGCATCAATATCGGGAGAAACTTTTGGAAGCGGGTGGGAACCCGGCTCTGTTTTAATCACCTCAGGATCTGAGATCATCGGTGCTTCTTTTGCAGCAGCAGCAAACTTTGAAGAGAACTCGCCAAAAACTAAGTGCTGTGATTTATTTTCAATTAGACCAAAGGTTGCAATATCCCAAAATGCTGTTGATCCACCATTGCCCAGAATTACTTCATAACCATCAGGAAGTGCGAACAAAGATTTCAAACCATTTCGTACTGCACCAACTACCTCTTTAACTGGTTTTTGTCGGTGGCTTGTTCCTAAAACTTTTCCGTAATTGGTAGCTAAGTTAGCAATTGAGCCTGGCAAAATTTTAGATGGGCCGCAGCCAAATCTTCCATCAGATGGTTTTAGATTATCTGGGATCTTGATTTCACTCATTGGTAGATATTAGGGGTTAAGACGTTTAATCTGCCAATTATTATTGTTATCTCTCACATATCGGATTCGATCATGCAGGCGGGAATATCTGCCCTGCCAAAACTCAATTGATGTGGGATTAACTACATAACCTCCCCAAAACTCTGGCATCGGGATTATTTGCCCAACTGGCCATTTAGCTTCAAACTCAGCAAATTTACTTTCTAGCTCTGCTCGAGAACTTAATTCAGATGATTGCGCACTTGCCCAGGCACCAATTTGTGAACCACGTGGGCGGGAGGCAAAGTATTTTTCAGATTCTGCTTTTGAAATCTTACTGGCACTTCCAATGACAATAACCTGTCGCTCCATTGGATACCAAGGAAAAAGAAGTGAAACATTTTTATTTTTTTCAATCTGTTCAGCTTTTCTAGAACCATAATTTGAAAAGAAGGTAAAGCCATCTTTAGTTAAATCCTTTAACAAAACTGTTCGACTAGTTGGTTGCTCATCTTGCACAGTTGAAAGCACCATCGCATTTGCCTCAACCACAATCTCATTTTCAGCTGCCTGCTTTAGCCAGGTATCAAAGAGTTCTAATGGGTTGCTGGGTAAGTTGGACTCAATTAATCCAACCTCGCCATACTGCCGGCGCATTGCAGCGATATCTTCTCGATTGCTCATGGCTGTATCCAACCTCACTTTAGATCTAGTTTGGTGCATTAGCACCTCAAGTAGCAGAATAGGACACATAATCAGATAGCAAAAGGAGCACTCAAGTGAGCGATGATTTCAAACCCGGTTTAGAAGGTGTAATCGCTTTTGAGTCCAAGATTGCAGAGCCAGACAAAGAGGGCAGCGCGCTTAGATACCGCGGCGTTGATATTGAAGATTTAGTTGGACGAGTAACTTTTGGAAATGTTTGGGGATTGTTAGTAGATGATGAATTCAATCCAGGACTGCCACCTGCAGAACCATTTTTAATTCCAGTTCATACTGGGGATGTGCGTGTTGATGTGCAATCTGCGATTGCAATGCTTACGCCAGCTTGGGGATTGAAGCCACTTTTAGATATTTCAGATGAAGAGGCTAGAAATAATTTAGCCAGGGTTTCAGTAATGGTTCTTTCCTATGTTGCCCAATCAGCCCGCGGAACAATTGCACAAGCAATTCCACAATCTGAAATTGATAAGGCCCACACCGTAGTAGAACGGATGATGATTCGCTGGCGAGGTGAACCAGATCCAGTGCATGTTCGCGCGATCGATGCTTACTTTGTATCAGCTGCAGAGCATGGCATGAATGCATCTACCTTTACCGGCCGAGTGATTGCATCAACTGGTGCAGATGTTGCAGCATCAATATCTGGTGCGATTGGCGCGATGAGTGGTCCATTACATGGTGGAGCCCCTGCTCGAGTACTAAGCATGATTGAAGCAGTTGAAAAATCTGGCAATGCAGAAAGTTATGTGAAATCAATTTTAGATAAGGGCGAGAGATTAATGGGATTTGGTCACCGCGTTTATCGTGCAGAGGATCCACGCGCTCGCACACTACGTCGAACCGCTAAAGAATTAAATGCGCCAAGATATGAGGTTGCCTTAGCACTTGAAAAAGCAGCCCTTTCTGAATTAAAACAACGTCAACCAGATCGCGTTTTGGAAACCAATGTTGAGTTCTGGGCTGCAATTGTTTTAGATTTTGCACAAGTTCCTGCGAATTTGTTTACCTCAATGTTTACCGCCGCACGAACAGCAGGCTGGTCAGCACATATTTTGGAGCAAAAACGAACGGGAAGAATCATCAGACCTTCAGCACGTTATGTTGGACCTGGACCACGTAAGCCACAAGATGTTAAGGGCTGGGATCCATCTGTTGAATCTTTGCACTCTTAATCTGTCTTAACTAGATAAGTACTGGCACCATAGGGTTATGGCCAATCGATCAATTTTCTGGTTTCGCAGAGACCTCAGGTTAGGTGATAACCCAGCACTGCTTAGCGCCATTGCAGAAGGTGATGAAGTAGTACCAGTATTTATTTTAGATCCTAAATTAATAAAAACAGCTGGCAGTAAAAGATTGGCATATTTAGGCCAATCACTTCGACTACTTGATGAATCATTAGGAAATAATCTTCATGTTATTGCAGGAGATCAAATAACAGTTTTAAATGATTTGATAAAAAGATACCAAGTGAGCTCAGTACATATCAGTGCAGAGTATGAGCCGTATGGAGCAAAGCGAGACGCAGCGATTGAAGAAGCTGGAATTAAACTAACTAGAACCGGCTCACCATATGCTGTTGCGCCAGGACGAGTTAGAAAACCAAGTGATGACACTCCATACCGGGTTTACACACCTTTTTATAAAGCATGGTGTCTACATGGTTGGCGCAAACCGGCAGAAACTCCAAAGGTAATTAACTCTGTAAAGCCAAGTGCAGAGGATAGAAGTTTTCCTGATTGGAAGTTGCCTGATGGAACAAAGATTACTCAAGCAGGTGAATTAGCGGCTCTTGAAAGATTTAGGTACTTTCAAAAAAGTGGCCTAGATAATTATGATGAAGCAAGAAACCTTGCTGGAATTGATGGCACAAGCAAAATGAGTGCACATTTAAAATGGGGTGAAATACATCCACGAACTCTTCTAGCCCCATTAGGGGAAAGCAAGGCTCATGATGTCTACCGCAAAGAGATTGCTTGGCGGGAGTTTTATGCAGATGTTTTATTTAACAACCAGCACACTGAAACTGATTACTATGCACCACAATTTGCAAGCATGAGATATGACAAACCAGGTGATCAATTTAAAGCTTGGTGTGAAGGAAAAACTGGCTATCCATTTGTTGATGCTGCAATGCGCCAGTTGTTAGTTGAAGGCTGGATGCATAATCGAACTCGAATGGTTGTTGCCTCCTTTCTAGTTAAAGATCTTCATCTTGAATGGCAATTGGGTGAGAGATTTTTCCGGGAACATTTAGTTGACTATGACGTGGCATCAAATGCCCATGGTTGGCAGTGGACCGCAGGTTGTGGAACTGATGCATCTCCTTACTATCGAATATTTAATCCGGTCGAGCAAGGCAAGAGATTTGATGAAAATGGAGATTATGTTAGGAAGTATGTGCCAGAGCTTGCCCATATTAAAGGAATTGAAATTCATGAACCTTGGGAGACACCCGATGGTTATAAAAATGGATATGTAAAACAAATTGTTGATCATAAAGTTGAGCGGGCAGAATCATTGGCAAGACTTGAAGAGATAAAAGTAAATAAGCCGGCTTATCCAAAGGATTAGTATGAATAAAACAGATGTAATAATTGTTGGCGCAGGTCACAATGGATTAGTTGCTGCTTGTTACTTAGCAAAGGCTGGCAAGAAGGTAACCATGCTTGAGGCTAAGAATGAGGTTGGTGGTGCCTCAACTTCTGAGTATGTATTTAAAGGTTTAGATGCAAAATTATCTAGATACTCCTACCTTGTCTCACTTTTGCCTGATCAAATTATTAAGGAGCTGGAATTAGATTTTGAATGTATATCCCGCAAGATCTCTTCTTACACTCCATATAAACAAGATCAAAAAGATGCTGGTTTATTAGTTAGGCGAATTTGGGATGAAAGTAATTCACAATCCTTCTTAGAGCTAACCGGATCAAATAATGAAAGTAAGGCGTGGCAAAATTTCTATGATCAGGTCAGTCGATTTGCAGAGGTAATCGCGCCCACATTACTTCAACCTCTTCCAACAAAGAGTGAGATTAAAAAGCAATTAGCTGACGATCAGATCTGGGATATGTTAATTGAGAACTCGTTGGGCCAAACTCTAGATAAATACTTTTCAGATGATTTGATTAAAGGAGTGGTTTTAACAGATGGATTAATTGGAACTTTTTCCTCCGCTTATGAGATTCAAAGTAATATCTGTTTTCTCTATCATTTAATTGGAAATGGCACTGGAGAATGGAAGGTTCCAAAAGGTGGCATGGGGGCACTAGTTGGTGAACTTCATAAGAAAGCGATTTCATTAGGGGTTGAAATTAAATTAAATTCCAAAGTTGCTAAGATTCAAGCAGAAGATTCGAAGGTAATTGTTAAATTAGAAAATGGTGAAAGCCTTGAAGCTTCATATCTACTATCAAATGCTGCGCCACAAATTCTGGCTAAATTAACCGATGCACCAGAGCCTAAATCTTTAGAGGGATCGCAGATTAAGATAAATATGCTGCTTAAGAAATTACCGCAATTTAAATCTGGAGTTGATCCAAGGGATGCATTTGTTGGCACCCTTCATATAAATGAGAGTTTTAAGCAGCTAGAAAAAGCATATAAACAAGCAAGTTCTGGTGAGCTTCCAGATGAGTTACCACTTGAAATGTATTGCCATTCCCTCTCTGATACTTCAATACTTTCAGATGAATTAACTAGCAAGGGCTATCACACACTTACTGTCTTTGGGCTTCATACTCCAGCTAAATTATTTGATAAAGATCCGGTAGGTATGAAAGAAAAAGCAAAGCAGAAAGCATTAGCAGCACTTAATCAATATTTAGTAGAACCAATTGAAAGCTGCCTTGCAAGTGATACAAATGGTGAATTATGTATTGAGATTAAATCACCAGTTGATTTAGAAAAAGACATTTTTTTACCAAGAGGAAATATCTTTCACAAAGACTTATCATTCCCATTTAAAGAGGATAACTCCTCGATTAAATGGGGTGTTGAAACTGCCCACCCAAGAGTATTTCTCTGTGGAGCAGGTGCAATTAGAGGCGGTGGTGTTAGTGGGATTGCAGGTCATAACGCTGCAAAGGCAGTTCTAGAACTAAACTAAAAAGTTAGAGAATTGCCAAGGATCACTTTCATCGTACTTACGATTGTTCCAGCCTTTGAACAAATCATTACGATGCATTAGCGGATCCCAATCTGCAGCAGCAGAGTGATAGCCACCCCAGTACTTTTCTGCAAATGCTAAAACTTCTCGCCATGGCAGATCATCTGGAACTAAGTAACCCGCATTTGGATTAGCCATTGCCCAAGCAACGGCTGCATAAACCGCACTTGCAACCTGAACAGTAGTTGCAGATTGTTTTGGAACTAATTTTCTAGATTGGTGGATGTTTAGTAATGATCCAGTCCACCAAGATTTATATGGATGGCCCATAAGTAGAACACCTAATCTGTCATCACCATCGATAATCTCTTCATTCATAATTCTTTGGTTCTCGGTCAAATCCCACTGTCGCATTTGTAATTCATGCATTGATGCAACAGCTGCATCGGTTGGGCAGTATGCGTAGTGAACAGTTGGACGATAAATGGCCTTGTCTTTATCCCAAACAGTTAGGTGATCGCTGATCGTAAATGCTTCGCCATGACGGATAACCATTCCAGTGGTTTCCATATTTGGAACCCAAGATCTAACCCAAGTTGTTGCACCAGGTTGGGCAATACAAATCTGATTTTTTGGCCCATCTGGATGTTGATAAGCATTTACTGGCAATGTTTTTTCATGTGTGCCCCAGCCCATTTCAGCTGGTGCAATACCTTCTTCATAAAAACCTTCAACCGACCAGGTATTTACAAACTCATTAACCTGCTTTGGTTTATCAGATATTTGCGTATCACGCTCTGCAATGTGAATTACTTTCACACCAAGTTTTTGAGCTAGGACTGGAAAATTTTCACTTGCAAGTGCTTGATCAACTCCTGCACCTGCCTTGCCATCCTTAAGCGCGCTAGTTGCAATATCAAATAAAGCTTTTTTTGTAAGATGTGAAACTAAACCTGGGTTTGCACCATGTTCAACAATTGCAGTTGGGCCTTTGCCGCCCCATGTATCAGTTAACTTACGCAACTTCATATGGCGCCAATAAAGTGTGCGCTCTGTTGGATTACGAGTTGCCCCAGCTGCGTATGGTTCCCACTCTTCAATCGAGGTATTTAAATAAATTACCCCGTGATCATGAGCCCAACCAATAATTTCGTTGGCATCAATATTCCACGCCAAATCTAAGAGAAAATCTCCAGCTGATAAATACTTTGAAAGAAATTGATCCATATTTTCGCGGGTTAATTGGTCTTGTACATATGTAGCGCCCGCTGTGATTGCTTCTGAAACTCGGCTTCGATTATCACGCATATCTGCGATCGTGATCTGTTTTGCATCTACTAGGTGTTCGATTAGAAGTGGTAATACACATTGTGAAACTGAACCCGCACCTAAAACTAGAACTCGATTAGAAAAGCGTGCTGCCAATTAGGACCTCCAACTGTCGCGCTAATTTATTTAGCCAGTGAAGATTAACCTATATTTTCAATTTGGCCATCCCAAATCCTCTGACCACTTCCACTTCGCTTGGCCTCATACATCGCCAAATCTGCTCGACGAAGGCAATCAACTGAATCTATATCTTGATCAATTGGTGCGTAACCAATGCTGACTTTGACTCGAACCTGCCCGGTTAACAATGAGATTGGATAACTCAAGGTGGCAAGCAGGGCTTGAGCTAATTCAGTTGCCTCTTGCTGATCCACCTTAGCCAGTAAGCCAAACTCATCTCCACCAAGTCTTGCCAGCTGCCCGCTAGCTGGGGTGACTCTGCTAAATCGATTAGCGACCTGCTTTAATAATTCATCACCGGCCGCATGTCCCATATTGTCATTTATCTCTTTGAACTCATCCAAATCAAGCAAAAAGATATATCCACTTCTTATTTCACTTAAATGAAGCAAAAAGTTTCTTCGATTAGATAACCCAGTTAACTCATCTGTTCGCGCAAGAACTCTTTCATTGCTAGCGGTGTTTGCTTCCTGGAGTGCAAAACTCATTCTGATAAACGCTAGTGCGATAGTGATAAAGCCAGGGATCAAAATAAAGCTAGGGAAGTATCCAGGTTTAAGTGCTGCAACTCCTAACAAGCAACCACTTGCGATAAGTGCAACAGTTGCTCCATATGATGAGACTTTTTCTGAAGTTTTATTCTCAGGGGATGAAAATAAAAGCGAGGTTGAAAGTAGGACCAAACCAATTATCCAGCCATCATCTGTTATCGCACCAAACTCATAGGTTGCACTTAAGGAACCCCAGATAAAGAATAAATCTGAGGTTGCAAATGAAAGTAAGCCAAGACCAAGAAATATTGATCTTCTACTTAGCGGATTTAGTAGGAGATAAACCAAAACCATGGAGAGTAAAACGATATCCCCAACTGGGTAAAGAATTGAGATAAAAACTTGCCAGGCAGAACCATCCAAGCCAACCATCGCTGGCTTTAATACAAATGCGGTTAAGACACTAGTCAATCCAACTGCGATGATCACAGTGTCTAGAACTTCAAGGGCAGACATAGATCGCTTTTGGGTGAAACTTCTTGTGATTGCGATAAATACCAGTGGATAAAAAATTGCATAACAAATATCGGAAATAGCGGCTGGAATTTGTAGCTCAAAAAAAGAGTTCCAAGTCGAGAAAAAAGAGCCCATACTCCAAACCAGAGCTGCTGCGCCAAAGGAGTTAGCTGAGATGCGATCTGTATGAAGTGGTGCATTAAATGCGATTACCGAGGCCATTACTCCAATTGAATTAAACAGAAGTAGATCAACTGCAACATTATTCTCAGGAAAAATAGATCTAGCAATCAGGTGAGTGATAATTAACGCGCCGGTCAGCCATAAAAATCCCGAGATACGGCGGATTAATCTCATAATCAATAGTAAAATGAGATCAACCTTTATAGAACAGATCTGGGGAAATTTAAGTGATCGCACTCTCAAGACGCCAATTTATTTGCGGTAGCGCAGCTGTTGCAGCATTGGCAACCACCCCTGCCCTTGCAGCCAATGGGGTCAAGAATTTACCGGGCGGTAAAACTGAGGTGAGTCTTGCGGCAAATAAAGCCTTGGGATCTGTTGGTGGGATTGTTGAGTTGAGTATTAAGAAGTATGGAAAAGTTGCAGTAATTAGAACTTCAAAATCTGCAAAGGGATTTGCAGTGGTTAACTTATCTTGCCCCCATGCTGGAGTGATTGTTCAACAAAATGCTGGTGGCTGGATTTGCCCTGGACCTCGTGGGCATGGATCTGAGTTTGGTATGAATGGCGCATTAAAAGTTGGCCCGGCAAACTCTGGATTAAAGCCAATTAAATTTACGGCAAATAGTAAAGCTGTAGTTATCTCTTAAAGTTTTTATCTTTGCTTTTTACGAACATTCATTCCAACTTTTCTTACAATTGGACGTGGTGCATTTCTAGCTATTGCGCTTAGAATTTTATATTGCCAGCCTGGAATACAGATTACTCGGTTTGCTTTTGCATACTTCCAAGATTTACTTACAAGCTTATCGCTATCAAGCCACATGAATTTAGGCAATGCGGTCATTTTCATTCGGCCACGGGCATGAAATTCCGTACGAGTAAATCCTGGGCAAAGAGCTGATATTTTCACATTTGTTCCACGAAGTTCGGTGTGAAGTGATTCAGAGAAAACTGTTAAATAAGATTTTGCTGCGCTATAGGTGCCACCTGCAATAAAACTTGCAACGCTACTGACATTTACAATAATTCCAGTATTTCTCTTGATCATAACGGGCAAAACAGCGTGAGTGAGCCGCATGGGAGCAGTTACTAAGACATCTAATAATTCTTGTTCTTTATCTAGATTACTAACAGTAAAACTATCCTTAATACCAAAGCCGGCATTGTTTACCAGAATATCTATTGGCTTTTTCGAATCAGCAACTCTTTTTTCAACTTTTGCTAACTGGGAAGGCTTAGTTAAATCCGCCTTTATGCATTGAGCTTTAACGCCAAAACGCTTACTTAACTCTTTTGCAACCTTATTTAATCGAGGTAGATCTCTGGCAACTAGTATTAAATCAAAACCTTCTTTTGCAAGTAAATTTGCGTATGAAGCACCAATTCCCGCAGTTGCACCTGTAATTAGCGCGGTAGCCATTACTTAACTATCCCGGAGGCATCCTCATCACGGATGTGCCAAGAGGTTCCGTACTCTTCTAATAAATCTAAGAATGGTTTGGATTCAAACCACTCTGGACCATTAACTCCAAGCGGCTTCCATGCTCCTTTATGAATTAATTCAAGTGCGATAACTGGGTTAATTGCAGTTTGCCAAACAACAGCTTGATCACCAAACTCCTTCATTGACCAGGCATTATCGACTACGTTGTAGATATAAACCGCTTTTGGATTTCCTTGCTTATCTAATCCTTTAATTAATGCACCAGCACATGTTTTACCGCGCATACGCTCACCAAGTGTTGCAGGATCTGGCAATGAGGCGGTTAATAGATCACGAGGTGAAACTGATACACCTTGAACCTCAACCGTTTCTTTACGATCCATGCCAAGCATGTTAATAGTTTTTAGAATGGTAATGAACTCAGCACCCAAACCATATTTAAAGTTAACCTTCTTTGCATCAATCTTTTGCGGAATTAATACAACCTCTTCGTGCTCAACATTTACACACTCAACCGGACCAATACCTTCTGGGAAATCAAAAATTTCAAGCTCTGAAAATGGAGTAGTTGTATACCAACCGCGGCCATCTTCCCAAACTAGAGGTGGATTTAAACATTCTTCGATTGTGGTCCAAATTGAAAATGAAGGAGCAAAATCAAAACCTTCAACTCTTAAGTTTGATCCATCTAGAATTGTGCATGAATCTATACGGCTAAATAAATGCTCGCTTGCATACTTGGCAAACACATCACTCATACCAGGCTCAACACCCATTCCAATTAATGCAAAGATTTTTCGTTCATCCCAGTTGTAATCACGAGCAAATTGTTCATCGCCAAGCTTTACGCCAGTTTCGGTATATGGGTAGTGAGGATGCTTACGAGATAAAGACATTGCCATATCTATGTAATTTGTATTTTCAATTTCACAAGCCAAAAAGATCGGCATTACAAAGCGTGGATCAACTGCGTTAATCACAACATCTGGGTCTGCTTTACGAATTAATTCGCGAATATCTTCAAGTTCAGCGGCATTAACCATCGCAGCAGAAAATCTTGGATCCTTTACACGTGCAACAGCTTCTTCAGCACGAGCCAGGGTGCGGTCTGCAATCACCATAGATTCAATAAATGAACGTCGTGATGCGATATTTGCTATCGCTCTGCCTACTCCACCGGCGCCTATAACAAGGGCCTTCATGATATTTAACTCCAAACGAATTGAACTAAGCCTATCTGAACGCGCATTTAAAGACAAATTTACGCACAGTTATTGATTAGTTATCAATTATTATTAAATTAAATTACAATTCACTGTAATTAAATTTTAAGCAAAATTAAATATTTGTCCCCGTAGCTCAGTGGATAGAGCAACCGCCTCCTAAGCGGTAGGTCGCAGGTTCAACTCCCGCCGGGGACGCAATTAATTAGTGATCTAGAGTAAATCTCTTCATTGATTTTGGTGCCCACCAATTTCGTTCACCAAATAATCTCATCAAAGCTGGGACCAAAAGTGCGCGCACTAATGTTGCATCTAAAATAATTGCAAATGCCACACCAAAGCCCAGCATTTTAATTGATGTAACACCACTCAATATGAATGATGCGAAAACTATTGCTAGTAAACCAGCAGCAGCTGTGATTATTCGAGCAGATCTTTGTAATCCGGTTGCAACAGCTTCAACATTTGATTTACCTGCATCATGCTCCTCTTTAATGCGAGAGAGCAGGAATAACTCATAATCCATCGATAGACCAAAGGCGACAACAGCTACCAAAATAATGGAACCTGTATCTACTGCACCAGTTACCGTGAAATCTCCAACCAACCATTTCAAGTGGCCGTCAACAAATATCCAGGTGATAACACCAAGTGTTGCAGCAAGGGAGAGGATGTTAAGAATTACCGCTTTGATAGGCAGAATGATTGATCCAGTAAATAGGAAGAGCAGTACTAATACTCCAACTGCAATCCAGGTAAGTGCCCATGGCATAGTCCTAGCAATTCCTATTTGCGTATCTGCATAATCTGCAGCCACGCCTCCAACTAATGTTTGGTCAGGAGCTGGGATTTGTCTAATCTCTTTAATTAAGACCTCTGCTAAGGGAGTGCGAGGTCCCATGTCATGGATTGCAATTACTCGAACATCATTACCTAATACTTGTGGCTCTCCGATTCGAACAACACCTTTAATCTTTGAAATCTCTGTGGTGTAGTTTTTAATCTCTTCTAACTTTGCAGCTCCACCAGGAATAATAATTTCAATTGGATTTCCCTCTTGACCAGGAAATCTTTCGGTAATCAGTTGTGAGGCATAGGCAGCAGGATTACTTGCCGGCAATACTCTTGAATCCACTTGAGAAAAGACAATATTTGTAATTGGTGCTGCAAATACACCCAGTGCAATTAGGCAAAGCACAACAACTGAGACTGGCTTGCGCATTACAAATCTTGCAGTCTGTGCCCAACGGCCATCTTCCTTTGGAGTAATTGCACTCTTTCTTACAACAGCTTTATCGATTCGATTACCTAAAATTGCAAGTAATGCAGGAAGAGCAACTAATGAACCCAGAACAGCCATGATTACAACAGTTACTCCTGCATAACCAAATGATTTTAAGAACATTAATGGAAAGAGCATTAAAGAGGCTAAGGTAATAACAATAGTTAAGCCTGAGTAGAAAACTGTTTTACCGGCAGTTGCAACAGTTCGCTTGATGGCTTCATTAACTGATTTACCTGCATGCAACTCCTCACGGAATCGATTCACAATTAAAAGTGAGTAATCAATACCAAGACCTAGCCCAAGTCCAGTAATCAAGTTAAGTGCAAATACGCTAACTCCGGTAAATAAAGTAAGAAGGTAGATAATTAGGAATGAGCCCAGGATGGCTGATACCCCAACAAGTAATGGCATGGCACTTGCTACTAGTCCGCCAAATACAAAGACTAAAAGTATGAATGTAAGCGGGATAGAGATCGATTCAGAAAGCTTTAGATCATCAGCAATCTTGGTATTAATCGCATGGGCAAATACACCAGTGCCACTTGCATAGATTGTTAAATTCTCAAATTTGCCATCGTATTTTGCCTGCATGCGTTTTCCTAATGATTGGACAGTGTCCCACTCAACATCTTCGCTATAAACAAATAAAAAGGCAGACTTTGAATCAGAACTCTTAAGTGATGGTGCTCCACCTGAGCTCCAATAAGAAAGTGTTGATCCAACTCCTTCTTCAGTCTTAATAATTGATTCAAGTTTTGTTGCGGTTGCAACAACTGCTGGATCTGTTAACTCTGTTGGTGTTTCAACCACAAGCACTACAGCTGGATCTTTCACTTTGAAAACATCGGTTAAATACTCAAATGCTTTTGCTGAATCACTCTTTGGATCGCTGTAGCCACCACTGTCTAGTTTGCCGAAAACTGAGGAGCCAATTACACCGGCCGAGAGAATAGAAATGATAAAAACGGTGAAAATTAGTTTTTTACGGTTGACTATGAGTGAGCCTAATTTTTCAAACATGTTCGCCTATCCAAAGTGTTAAGTTAAAAGAGTGTAGGCTTATATTCTAATGAGTAATCCAGAAAACTTAAAAAACGGCAAGCAACAAAAGCCTGGTGAAGTTGATCACCAGCTATTACCTAAGGTAACTAGTGATGAAATTGATTTAGAAATTGATACCTATCGAGATGATGAAATTGCAAGGGATAAGCCACCACATCACAATTAAGAATTAAGCATTACCCATTTGCAGTTGGCTTAGAATCTTTTTTTGGAGCTGGCGCACTTTCACTTTTTGAGGCAGAAGAATCTGGTTTTGAAGTTTGCGTACCCCTTGAATCTGTTTTATAAAAGCCACTACCTTTAAAAACCACGCCAACGTTGTTGTAAACCTTACGAACATCTCCATTGCATTTTGGGCAAACCTGGATTGCAGCCTCAGTAAAACTCTGAACAACCTCAAAGCCATGCTCACATTGATTACACAGATACTCATAGGTTGGCATAGGAGTAATCTTAAGCAAGTGGCCGGATTAGGGCTAACTGGAAAATTGGGGGTGAACAGATGAGGCGCATTTTGCTACCCATTACCTTTATTTTCCTAACGATGATTTCTCCATCACAGGCTTTGGCAACCTCGATCGTAAGTACCTCACCAACAGCTGGCTCAGTTCTTAGCATCTCACCTACTGCGGTAACAATTAAAGCAAGTCAAGATCTAGTTGAAGATGCAAATGAAATTACTGTAACTAATTCAAATGGTCAAAGAGTTGATGATGGATCTATTCAAATTCAAGGTCCAGTTTTAATGGTTGGGATTAAACCTCTTACAACTTCCGGCCTGTATACAGTCACCTACACATTGATGGCAGTTGATCAACCAGCCACCTCAGGAACATTTACTTTCTTGTATAACGCACCTGCCGAAATGACATTACCAACACCTGCACCGACTGAGGAAGTTTTAATAAATAATTCTCCAAATCGCCTAACAGATTTATTTGTAGTCGGATTAATGATCTTTGCTTTTATCATCTTAGTTTTCTTATCTCGCTACGCAAAGCAAACTTTTAACACACCAGCAAAGCCACGTAGAGTGAAGAAAGCTTCTAGTACAAGTAAGAAATTTATAAAGTAAAATTGGTGAAGGCTTGATAGAAATACTTTCTCCCCTCTCAAAGGGTTTAATGCAGCTTACGGCTGTGCTGAGTATCGGCTTGATAATTGCCATTGCATTTTTAGACACGGATATAAAAGGCAGGGTCGCGAACAATATTTTGATCAAGAAGGCTAAAAATTTAAGCTTTCTATGGTTACTTTCAACTGTATTTTACATTTTAGTCCAGATTGCTTATTTGCTTGAGCAGCCAATCTCAGCCTCATTTGATTTAACAGTAATTCGTTCCTATTTAACACAAACCTCTATCGGCAAGAGTTACTTGATTCAAATAATTGGCATTTTACTAATACTTTCAATTTCATTTAAAAAGATTCTTTCCACATATCTTGCGCTACTAATCTCACTGGTGGCGGTAGTTGCACCAGTTTTTCAAAGCCATGGCAGCACCTCAGGTCATCATGGTTTAGCAATTGGCGCCCTAGTTATTCACGTAATTGCAATAAGTTTCTGGGTAGGGGGCTTATTTGGTCTAACTCAATTAGATAAGGCGCAAAAGTTAATTGCCCTTCCTAGATTTAGTGAAATAGCGTTATGGAGTGCGATAGCTGTTGCAGCAACTGGGGCCGCAACTGCATGGACACGATTAGATTCCATATCAGCTTGGTCTAGTAAATATGGTGCGATTACCTTATTGAAGATTTTCCTGACAATTACTTTAATTGGCTTTGGCGCACTGCATCGACGTTGGATCTTAAAATCTGATCTACCTTCAGTTTTTAGATTAATTACTGGTGAAATAATTGTGATGTTTTCAACGATTTTTGTAGGTAGTTGGCTTTCAACGGTAAGTCCGCCAGATCGTGAAGTAGTTTCATCACCAGCACTTCTTGTAACAGGACTTGAAATGCCAAAGCCACCAACTTTTACTCGGGTTCTGCTTGCATATGATGCCGATGGCTTAATACTTGGACTTCTAATTTTTGCTGTTGCTTTGTATATAAAAGGTGTTGTGATTTTAAGTAAACGTGGAGATAAATGGCCGGTGGGTAGAACAATTGCATTTGCCTTAGGAATATCTGCAATTGATTTTGCAACTAGTGGTGGGCTTGGGGTTTATTCTCGCTTTGCATTTTCAAACCACATGCTTGCGCACATGGTGCTTGGCATGATCGCACCAATTGGAATTGTGCTTGGCGCACCGATTACCTTGGCGCTTAGAACTTTACCGGTTGGAAGGAATGAACAAGAGCGCGGAATACGTGGTTCCTTCATTGCTCTACTTCACTCAAAGGTTTCTAGCTTTTACACACATCCAGTTGTGGCACTAGCAATATTTGATGGATCCTTATTTGCACTTTATTTCACTCCATTATTTGGAAATCTAATGCAAGGTCATAGCGGGCACTTTTTCATGACCATACATTTCTTACTTGCCGGAATTCTATTCTTCCAAGTATTAATTGGAGTTGATCCACTACCTAGGAAAATTCCACACCTTGTGAAAATAATAATTATCCAGCTATCTCCATCTTTAACAGCTTTGGTTTTCATCGCCGCTGCATCAGATCCTGCTTCAGATTCAGATAGACAGTAAGAAAAACCTTTACCTGCTGCAAGTTGAGTTAAATACTTTTTCTTTTGATCATCATTGCCGGCAATCATTACCGGAACTGAACCTAATTTATTTACAGCAGGAATTAATGATGATGCACCGCATACTCTTGCAACCTCTTCAATGATTATTACTGCCGCCAAAGCATCAGCACCTTGTCCACCAAACTCAACTGGCACGTGTGCTGCAGCAAGACCTGCTGCTTGCAGTGCATCTGCTGCTTCTTGTGGGTATCTAGAATTTTCATCAACATCATGTGCAAATGGTGCAATCTTTTTTTGTGCCAGTGCGCTAACACTTTCACGAAGTGCTTGATACTCCTGGCCAAACAATGGCGGCATATCTGAATTCATTGACATGGCCATATTCTATTCGCGGTTATCTCTACGGTTTAACTGGGCCAGATATTGGTTGTATTGGGCTAATTCATCATCTTCGCCCATAGCCGCGGCTCGATCTGCCGCACGGTCTATTCGTGAGGCCTCATTCTTGTCATGTTTAACCCACTGCAGAAACACGGCAAGCAAAGCCAACAAGATAGGAATCTCACCCATCGCCCAACCAACTGACCCACCCAGTTTTTGATCAGCAAGTAAATCTGTTGCCCATGGCCTTTCCAGTAATGCAAAGTAACCATTGTCTAGCAATGTTGAAGCAGACATGACTGAGATTGAGAAGAATGCATGAATGCTCATAGCTGCAAAGATAATTATTATTTTCACAAGGTGTGGAATTTTCCTAGGTAGTGGATCAACTCCAATTAATACTTGGAAGAATAGAATTCCGGCAAGTAAGAAAT
>KB900603.1 GCA_000378905.1 actinobacterium SCGC AAA028-A23 | reverse complement strand
TCCACTTGCAATCGCAGCAACAATATCTGCGCCATGCATAATCCCTGTATCAACATGAACCTCTGCTTTATTGCCAACAGCCTTCACAACTTCAGGTAGTAGGTGAAGTGGAACTGGTGCTCGATCTAATTGCCGTCCACCATGATTTGAAAGAATTATCGCATCTGCTCCAGATTCGATTGACTTGACCGCATCATCAACATTTTGAATTCCTTTAACAACAAGATTACCTTTCCATTGTTGCCTAATCCATTTTAAATCATCGTAGGTAACGGTTGGGTCAAACATTGAATCAAGTAACTCTGCCACGGTTCCATTCCAAGAATCTAACGATGCAAATTTCAATGGATCAGTTGTAAGAAAATTGACCCACCAAGCAGGTCTTGGAATAGCATTTAAAATAGTTCTTGATGTTAATGATGGTGGAATTGTCATTCCATTTCTCACATCTCTTAATCTTGCACCAGCAACAGGTACATCAACCGTTAAAACTAAGGTATCAAAACCAGCAGCTTTCGCACGATCAACTAAAGCCATACTACGATCACGATCTTTCCACATATAAAGTTGAAACCAATTTCTGCCAGTTGGAGCAACTCTTGCCACATCTTCAATTGATCTAGTTCCCATTGTCGAAAGCGTGAATGGAATTCCTGCATCTGCCGCGGCGCATGCTCCTGCGTATTCACCCTCTGTTTGCATCATTCTTGTAAAACCTGTTGGTGCGATACCAAATGGCATTAACATCTTCTTGCCAAGCATTTGGGTTGAAATATCTATCTCTTTAACATTTAACAAAACTTTAGGTTGAAATTCAATTTTTTCATATGCTGCACGGGCTCGAGTTAAGCTTGATTCGGAGTCTGCCCCACCATCTGTGTAATCAAATGGTGCTTTAGGTGTGCGTCTTTGCGCAATTTTCCTTAAATCATAAATTGTTAATGCTCTACTTAATCTACGGGCTCTTGGGCTTAAAATAATTTTTCTAAATCTCAATAATTGGGCAAGATCCCTAGGGCTAGGAACTCGTCGCTTTACCTTTACTCGGCTCACCACTGCCCCAATCGTTCTTTGGAATGAATGAAAACCTAATCCAATTAACTAGTAAAGTATAGGCATGGCTGACAGTAGTTTTGATATCGTCTCAAAAATTGATCAAATGGAGCTAGACAACGCTTTCAATCAATGCGACCGTGAAATAGCCACCCGATTCGACTTTAAGAACACCGAAACAAAAATTGAAAAAACTGCGCTTAAGGTATTACTGGAATCCAGTACTGAAGAAAGAGTCAAAGCTGCACTAGATGTGTTTAAAGATAAACTCATTAAACGCAATGTTTCTCTTAAGCATTTAGATGCTAGCGAGCCGTCCTTAAGTGGCAAAACTTATCGAATTAACTGTGAGTTTAAAGAGGGAATATCAACAGAGAATGCCAAAAAGATTGCAAAGTTCTTAAAAGAGAGCGGACCTAAGTCTCTAAAAACTCAAATTCAAGGAGAAGAACTGAGGGTCTCAAGTAAAAGCCGAGATGATTTACAAACTGCTATTGCGCAAGTAAAAAATGAAGCTTGGGAGTTTGCCGTTCAGTTTACTAACTTCCGTTAATCAGCAACCAAAAGGACAAATTGAAAACAAATAGGCTTGGAATTACTTATGGTGTCGGAGCTTATGTAATTTGGGGATCTCTTCCAATATATTGGAGATGGTTAAACCAAGCATCTGCATCTGAAATCCTGGCTAACCGGGGTATCTGGTCACTGGCTGTATGCCTAATATTTTTGGCATACCAAAAACAAATTAGATCAACATTGAAGTTAATTACAAATATTAGAACCTTTTTTACTCTGGGTTTATCCTCTTTTTTGCTAACCCTTAACTGGGGTATTTACATCTGGGCTGTCTCAGTTGATCGGGTTGTTGAAGCATCTTTAGGTTATTACATAACACCTTTAGTGGTCGTGTGTTTTGGAGTACTGGTTTTGAAGGAAAAGCTTCGCTTTACTCAAAAACTATCTTTGTCTTTGGCAGGTATTGGAGTTAGCATTTTGACTATTGCTTTTGGACAGATACCACTGGTTGCTTTTGGTTTAGCACTTAGCTGGGGCTCATACTCACTTATTAAAAAGCGGTTAGATGCTGGATCACTAGAAACACTTTCAGTTGAAATGATATTTGCTTTGATTCCAAGTGCTGCATATATGTTTTACCTTGTAGGTAAAGATCAAGCAGAGTACGGGTCAGATCTCTGGTTTTCTTTAATACTTATGACTTCAGGTCTAGTAACAATAATCCCGCTATTAATGTTTAATTCAGCAGCTACTAGTCTTCCACTTACTATCACAGGGTTGCTTGGTTATATCAACCCAACAATTATGTTCTTAGTTGGATTTGTTGTATTTCATGAGCCACTTACTTTTTCTAAAATTTTTGGATTTGTATTTATCTGGGCAGCTCTAGTTATCTTGGGCTTTGATATGTATAAATCAGGTAGAGCGGTTGACCAAAGCAAAGGTTAAGTTATTTAATGCATCTTTTGCTGGCCCATCTGGCAAATTAATTAGCAATTGGTTAGCTTCAGAGGCAACATCACTTAAATATTGCTTAACTTGAGTTAGCGCTTTATGACCACGCAACTCAGTTATTACTGCGCCTAAATCTTCATCACTAATTGGTTTACTTAACTTGGCGATAAGTTCCTTATCTTTTGGATCATTCTCTGCCATAACAAATAAGGTTACAAGAGTTGGTACGCCTTCTTTTAAGTCAGTCCCTGGTGTTTTACCCGAAGCTGTTTCATCACTTGCAATATCAAGTAAATCATCAGCAACTTGAAATGCTACGCCAATTTTTTCACCAAATTTTGTCAAAGTTTCTACTACCTCATTTGATGCACCTGACAGCAATGCGCCAAATCTTGCGCTAGTGGCAATCAAGGAGCCAGTCTTATCTGCAACAACTTTCATGTAGTGATCGATTTGGGATAAACCTTCACTTTTACCTTGAGTTTCTTTAATTTGACCGATTACTAATCTTTCAAAAGTTTTTGCCTGTAACTTAACTGCTTCAGGGCCAATATCGGCCAACATATCGGAAACTTTTGAGAACAAATAATCGCCAGTCAAAATGGCAACGGCGTTATCCCATTTCTTATTCGCACTAATGACTCCCCGCCTTAGTACCGCATCATCCATTACATCATCGTGATACAAAGTTGCTAGATGGGTTAGTTCGCAACATACTGCTGCTTTAATGATGTCATAGTTAGTCGAATCACCAAATTGTGCTGCGATTAAAGTTAGAAGTGGTCTCAAACGTTTACCACCGGCTTCAACTAAATGTCTAGAGGTTTCTACGACTAATGGATAATCACCTTTAATGTGGGACCGCATAAGCTCTTCTACTTTTTGCATATCTGCAACAAGTGAAGCTTCTAGATTTTTATCTAGATTGGGAATACCTATTTGACTCATTATTTAATGAAGTTTGCAAAATTGTTTGCTGCTGTAAGCAAAGCGGATGGTGCAATACCAATAACGATGGATGAAACAGTAGCGATTGAAATTGAAATTTTACTTTTCACTGAAGGAATTATTACTGATACAGAATCGTTAACTGGGTCAGTAAAGAAAATCATGATGATTACGCGAACATAGAAGAAGGCCGCGATCGCACTAGATAGAACTCCCGCTACAACTATTGCAATATTTCCAGATTGATATGCTGCTGAAAAGATTGCAAACTTACCAATAAATCCAGAGGTTAAAGGAATTCCTGCAAAACTTAAAAGTAAAAATGCAAAGATAGAACCGATCAGAGGTGACTTTTTACCTAGACCAATCCAGCGATTTAGATCTGTAACCTCACCAGTTGAATCTCTGACCAGCCCGATAATTCCAAAGGCAGCTAAAGTTGTTAAGCCATACGCAACTAGGTAAAACAGTGATGCAGCCAAACCATCTTTATTTAGCGCAACAACTCCTGAAAGTAGGAAACCTGCGTGAGCAATTGAGGAGTATGCCAACATTCTCTTTACATCTCGTTGGGCAATAGCCACAACCGAACCAACCACCATAGTTAAAATGGCTATTACAGTAATTATTGGTCGCCATAAAGTTTGTGCTTCAGCGAATCCAACATAGAAAATTCTTAAAATTGCTCCAAAGGCTGCGACTTTTGTACATGCTGCCATAAATGCTGTTATAGGAGTTGGTGCACCTTGATAAACATCAGGGGTCCATGAATGGAATGGAACTGCACTAATTTTGAACAATAAACCAACTGATACAAAAACTATTCCAATTAATAGCAGAACATCATTAGCACTTCCTGCTGCTGCGCTGATTCCTCTTATTGAGATTGTTCCTGCATAACCGTATAAAAATGCTGCTCCGAATAAAAAGAATGCGGATGCATATGCACCTAATAAGAAGTATTTAAGAGCAGCCTCCTGTGAGAGCAAGCGCTTGCGGCGGCTTAACCCAGCCAATAAATAAAGAGGAAGGGAAAAAACCTCAAGGGCAACAAACAATGTGATCAAATCGGTTGCAACTGGAAATAGCATCATTCCAGCAACTGCAAATAAAAATAGCGGGAAAATCTCCGTTTGTTGATTTTTTTGTTGCAGAGCAATTGCTTCTTCATTTGAGCCAGGTACTGCTGAAGCTTGTGCTACGAAGTTATCTTGATCTGCGATTAAAAATACGGCAATTAGAGCAAGTAGAACAACAGTTGCTTGTAGGAAAATTCCTGCTTTATCAATGGTTACCGAATCAACTGCTGCTGTAGTAGATGAAATATCTCTAATTCGCCATAGTTGTTGAAGAGAAATTAGTAAAACTCCGACGCTGATTGTGAATTGAACTGCAGCGCGATGGGTCTTACCCATAAATGCTTCTACTAGTACCCCAAGTACGGCACCAGCAAAGACAATAAGCATGGGAGATAAAACTAAATAGCCAAGGGATGGGGCAACTAACATTATTTGTTCACCTCCGCAATTGGATCTGAATAGCCAGCATCTACAACAACTTTGGCTGAGGTTGGATTAATTAAATCTAGTACTGGTTTTGGATAAAAACCCATTACAACAATAATGGCGATTACGGGTGCGATAGAGATTTTCTCTCGAAGATTTAAATCCTTCATATTTTCATTTCCCTCAGTTATAGGTCCATGAAGAGTTTTTTGAATAGGAATTAAAATATATAAAGCAGCTAGAACAATGCCTAGCGTGCCAATTATTGCTGCGACTGGATAACGAGTATAGGTTCCAACTAAAACCAAGAATTCACTGACGAAACTTGAAAGTCCTGGAAGAGCCAACCCTGACATACCCGCAATAAAGAAAGACCAAGCCATAACCGGTGTAACTCTTTGCAAACCGCCAAAGTCTGAAATCGTTGAGGAGTTTCTTCTACTCATCATCCATCCTGCAACTAGGAATAGAGCTGCCGTAGAGAATCCGTGATTTACCATATATAAATTGGCGCCAGACATTCCTTGCGAGGTCATTGCGAAAATACCCATGGTGATAAATCCAAAGTGAGATATAGAGGTAAATGCAATTAATCCCTTAATGTCTTTCTGCCCAATCGCCATAAAGGCGCCATAGATAATTGAAATTACAGATAAAGTAATAATTAAAGGTGTGAAAGTTTTGCTGGCATCTGGAAATAAAGCTAAACAGAATCTAATCATTCCGTAAGTTCCAACTTTGTCTAGAACTCCAAGTAACAAGACTGAAGTTCCTGGCGTTGCAGATTTTGCAGCATCAGGTAGCCAGGTATGGAATGGCCACAATGGAGCTTTAATTGCAAAGGCGATAAAGAATCCAAGAAATAGGAAATTCTCGGTTTGATTATCAATCTCTAAAGTTGCCAACTGTGTTAAATCAAAGGTTGCACCGATTTGATTACCAGCAATTACATATAAACCAATAACAGAGGCAAGCATTAATAACCCGCCAAACAAGCTGTACAGCAAGAATTTAACTGCAGCTGCTGATCTATTTCCTGTTCCGTAACCACCAATTAAGAAATAAACTGGAATAAGCATTGCTTCAAAGAAGACGTAAAATAAGAAAAGGTCAGAGGCTGCAAATACGCCAACCATCATCGTTTCTAAAATTAAAATCAGCACGTAAAAAGTTTTAACACTCCATCTGCCACCCTCTGACTCGTTCCAGGTTGCAAGAATGACAATTGGCACCAAAATAGTTGAAAGTAGAATTAAAACTAGTGATATGCCATCTATACCAAGTGCAAAATTAATATTAAATGTAGGGATCCAAGAATAGCTTTGAGCATATTGCAAACTTGTAATCGACTTGTCAAAACCAACCGCTAAAAATATCGCAGCTATTGCAACCAGTGAAGTAACTAGTAAGGCAAACTTCTTAACTAATTCAGAATCCTTGGTAGGAATCAAATAGATTAGAGCAGCACCGACAAGTGGCAGAGCACCTACAAGAGTTAACAAGTTCATGCAGTCACCACCCAAATTGTTGTTATCAATGCCAATGCACCAATAACCATAAGTAATGCATAGCTTCTAACATAACCATTTTGCAAAGTTCTTAGTTGATTTCCCGCTGTAACGGATACTTTTCCAACAGATCTAACTAACCCATCAATAACAAGATAATCAATATTAAGTAAATTGCGAACCAAAACTTGACCAGGACGCATCAATGTTGCTTCGTTGAAATCATCTTGATAAAGATCTCGTCGAGCAGCTTTCGTCAGAACTGAAACCTTTTCTGGTGCGTGATCAGCTTGAACTCCACGATACTTGAGTATTGCAACTGTTACGCCAATTGCTACAACTCCTAAAGTCATAAGCGAAACAACGATTGGCGGCAACAACTCTTCATGATGTTCTTTAAGCGGATTAACCACAGGTTCTAACCAGTGAACTAATGCTTCACCTCTAGATAATATGTAACCGGAAGCTATCGAGCCGACAGACAAAAGTGCAATTGGAATCAACATTAAAGCCGGGCTCTCATGAGGCTCATCTTTATGGCCCCATCTTTCATTTCCAAAGAAAGTTAAAATCACAACTCTTGTCATATAGAAGGCTGTGATCATCGCGCCAAGTAATGTTGCCAAACCTAGTGCTAAACCCTTCATTCCACCCTCATTGAAAGCAGTTTCAATGATTTTATCTTTTGAATAAAAACCGGCAAATGGTGGTACGCCAATTATTGCTAAATAACCAAATCCAAATGTAATCGCAGTAATCGGCATAAATTTTCCAATGCCGCCATATTTGCGCATATTGACTTCATCTTTCATGCCGTGCATAACTGAACCGGCACCAAGGAACATGCTGGCCTTAAAGAATCCATGAGTTAGTAAATGCATAATTGCAAATGCATAACCAATTGGACCTAAGCCGGTAGCTAAAATCATGTAGCCGATTTGAGACATTGTTGAAGCAGCTAATGCTTTCTTAATGTCATCTTTTGCAGTTCCAATGATTGCACCAAATAGCAAGGTGATTCCACCGATAATTAGAACCATTAATTGGGCAATTGGCGCTTCATCAAATACAAAGTTTGATCGGGTAATTAAATAGACTCCTGCAGTCACCATTGTCGCTGCGTGAATAAGAGCAGATACTGGAGTTGGGCCAGCCATCGCATCGCCAAGCCATGATTGCAACGGGAATTGTGCGGACTTTCCACATGCTGCCAACAAAAGCATTAAACCTATTGCTGTTAACTGCGTTGATGATGCTTGATCAACATTTTCCTTCATGCCAGCAAATGAAACATCACCAAAAGTTGCAAAGGCAATCATGATTGCTAGGGATAGGCCAACATCTCCAACTCGATTAGCAACAAAAGCTTTCTTGGCAGCGGTTGCATAAGCTGGTTTTTGATTCCAGAAACCAATCAATAAATAAGATGCTAAACCAACGCCCTCCCATCCGACGTATAGGTTTAAGTAAGAATCACCTAAAACCAAAAGAAGCATTGAAGCAATAAAAAGGTTTAAGTAAGCAAAAAATCGACGCCGATCTAGATCGTGAGACATATAGGCGATTGAATAGACATGGATCAAGGTTCCAACGCCGGTAATGAGTAAAACAAAGCAAATTGAAAGTTGATCAAGAAGGAGGGAGGCATCTACATTAAATGAGCCAACTGAAATCCAGGTAAATAATTTTTGAGTTACAGCCCTGCTCTCTTCAGGCCGGCTTTGCATTGCAAAAAACTCAACTAATCCAATTGTGAAAGTTGAGGCAGAAACTATGGTTCCCATCACGTGACCCCAAGAGTTTGCGCGCTTTCCTGCAAGCAAAAGAATTGCAGAACTAAATAGAGGTAATGCTATGAGCCAAAGTAAATTTTCGGATGTTGGCATAATTATCTCTTCAACAAACTTGCATCATCAACAGATGCAGTACGCCTTGAACGATAGATCGTCACAATTATTGCAAGTCCAACAACTACCTCACAAGCTGCAACCACCATTGTAAAGAATGCAATTACTTGCCCTTCAAGATTGCTATTGATTCTTGCAAATGTAACAAATGCAAGATTTGCTGCATTTAGCATTAACTCAATACACATAAAAACAACAATTGAATTTCTTCTTACTACAACACCGATCGCACCAATAGTAAATAAAATTGCAGAAAGATAGAGGTAGTTTGCGATTGCCATTACTTCTCCTCTTCCTCGTCTGACTTCATTTGGAAAGTAGCACTTTCGATCATGTCACCACGTGCTTGCAAAACTTTGGAAATTGAGGTTGGTGCAGCTTGGCCTGTTGGCAAAAGCGCAGGTACATCAACAGCATTATGCAACGCATAAACACCTGCTCCTGGTAAGCCTGCAGCATCCTTTAAATTATCTTTTCTAAATCGAGCAATTGAGAGATCCCTTTGTGCAAATGAAGATCTTGTTTTTTGGCTATGGCCTAATACCATCGCACCGATTGCTGCTGTAATAAGTAATGCAGAAACGACTTCAAATGCAAAGACATATCTTGTGAAAAGTTGTTCAGCAATTCCAAATGCATTTCCCTCTGAATTAGCAGCGGCTAAACCAGTGACTGGGCGACCAAATGTTGCCCGGCCAATTAATGTGACCAGTAATCCACCAAACCCAATTGCCGCAACTATAGATATTGGCCTAAGTCCTGGAATGTTTTCCTCTAAAGAATCAGAGGTATCTACGCCAACTAACATTAAAATAAATAGGAATAGCATCATTACCGCACCTGTATAAACAACGATCTGCACAATTCCTAAGAACAATGCATCTTGGGCTATGTAAAAAATTGCAAGAGAAACCATTACCCATGCAAGCAATAAAGCTGAGTGAACAGCCTTCTTGACTAAAAGCATTCCAAGCGCTGCAAGAACTGAAAGGGGAGCTAGAAAATAGAATAAATAAGATTCAGGTGCAGCTGTTGTTCCAACATCAAGTGCAAAATTAATCATTCTTTGCCACTCCCTGTGATGGGTGTGATCCAGTTACTTCGCCACGATAATAATTTCCATCATCTGTGTTTGGATACATTGGGTGCGGAGGTGGAACCATGCCAGCACGAAGTGGACCTAATAGGTCATCTTTTTCAAATATTAATTTTCCGCGCGTGCTATCTGCCAACTCGTATTCATTTGTCATGGTCAGCGCGCGTGTTGGGCAAGCTTCAATACAAAGCCCACAGAAAATACAACGCAAATAATTAATTTGGTAAACCTTGCCGTATCTTTCTCCAGGAGAGAATTGTTCGCCCTCTTTGTTGTCAGCACCCTCAACATAAATTGCATCAGCAGGACATGCCCAGGCGCATAATTCGCAACCAATACATTTCTCTAGCCCATCTGGATGCCTATTTAATTGGTGTCTGCCATGGAATCTTTCTGCAGTTGGCTCTTTAACCTCAGGATATTGAACGGTATTAACCTTCTTAAACATTGTCCTAAAAGTTACCCAAAAGCCAAGCAGCTGCTTACCAAAGCTTGCGCTTTCGTGATTGGTGATCGGAGCTTTTGCTTGGTCAGATTTTGCTAACCCAAACTCTTCATTGCGTGGCATTAATTCGTCAGCCATTTATTTGCTCCGCTCTGGTATTTGGAATAACGGGAACTGGGAAAGATGGTTCTGTGTTATTTGTAATCTTAGAAGCTTCTTCTTTTTTAATTTTCTGTCGATCAAATAGCATTGTTCCACTTATATATAGCAAGGCAACAGCAAATATAAATGCGAAAATCAATGTCCTTGGTGCGTTCTGTTGAGACATGATTCTCAGGGTTGAGACAACCATGATCCAAACTAATGAGAATGGGATCAATACTTTCCAGCCAAATTTCATGAATTGGTCATAACGTAGGCGAGGTAGCGTTCCGCGTAACCAAACAAAGACGAAGAAAAATCCTAGAACTTTAATGAAGAACCAAAATAGTGTGAACCAGCCACCAAGCCACTGTTCAGTAAATCCAAGTCCTGGGAATGCACGGTAACCACCCAAGAATAAGGTTGTTGCTAAGGCAGAAACTGCAATGATATTTACGTATTCGGATAGGAAAAATAGTGCGAATTTTAGAGATGAGTATTCGGTATGGAATCCACCAACTAATTCACCTTCAGCTTCAGCTAAATCAAACGGAGCTCGGTTAGTTTCACCAACCATAGATATTGTGTAAATAATGAAAGATGGAAAGAGAACCACTGCATACCACCACTGATCTTGTGCAGCAACGATCTCTGAAGTTGTGAAGGCTGTTGGCAATAAAGCAGAGGTTCATGTTGATACAGGGATTATGCATGGCGCAGATATTGTTGCTGCGATTGCAAGTGGAGCGAAATTTACTTGGATCGGTAGAGCTTACTTATATGGCTTGATGGCTGGTGGAAAACCCGGCGTTGATCGCACATTAGAAATTTTAAGTACTCAAATTGTTCGAACGATGAAACTGCTTGGTGCAAGAACGATCTCTGAGTTAAACCCTGACCATGTTCGATTTATTGCACGCTATAGCGATAAATAATTGAACTTTTGGCATAACAACTGGTCAGGCTTTAGACTTCGTCGCGCTTAACAATCCTTGGCGGGTTGCCCGAGCGGCCAATGGGAGGGGACTGTAAATCCCCCGGCTCTGCCTTCGAAGGTTCAAATCCTTCACCCGCCACCAGGTAAATTTAAATTAAATATTTCTTAATTAAAGATTGTAAGTTTGGATCATTTCGATCTTGATTACCAGTCCGCCACAATCCATCTTCTTGAGTATCGTCAATATAAATTAAATTATTAAGTCCTGGCAATCGCTTAGTTAATGTTCCAATCCGCTTACTTTGAACAAACCACCATAAATCATCAGTATGAAAAGATAAATCTTTATAGGTGCTTTCATCTAGTACATCTGGGTGGAAAAAACTTGCCTTATATAGAGTTCCAGCCCCTGAGGTAGCAAATAGCTCAGATGATGGTCCATCACTATGTGAATAGTTCTTCTCCCATTTATCGTAGGACGCTAACTTATTGCCTTCCTTGATTTTAACTTTATGTACCCGGGCAGCCACAACGCACTCTGGAGTAAGGTGATGTTGAATCATTAACTTCAACGTTAAATCGCCCTCAAAAAACAAGTCATCATCAACAACAATAATTGGAAGAGTTTTTTCAAGCTTCAAAGTTGGAATAAGTTTTTTACCAGGCCCTAAATCATCACACGAAATAATCTCTATTTTTCCATCCGATGCTAACTTCTTAACCTCAGTAGGTAATTTATCCATATCAGTGCTTGCAATATTTAGATAAATCTTTTTTGGGATTAACCTTTGATTCATTAATGATTCAAGAGCTTTCGCTAGAGTACTAAACCTAGCTGGATGGCTGGTCAATGAGATTACATGATCCCAACTGACTGGCTTAAATTGTGAACCAGATGGGATAAGCAATTGATTAAGTAATATCCCACCAGAACTTGATTTGATTTGTCTTAATTCACTTAACAGTTGGTTTTGGTGCCTGGTCGCTTTACTTCCCAAATTTCTTGAAGTTCTGACTAGGTAGTAAATAGCAAAGGATTGCAGAGCCACAATTATTAGCAATAGTGCGGTATTCATTAGGTCTGCCTAACTTTGTTGTAGTTATACTATTTTCATGGAAAAGCCCACCATTATTCTAGCGACAAGTAATGGTATTGGCATGGGACACCTAACCCGAGCCAGCGCAATTGCTGCTGAACTGAAGAGTTATGCAAATCCAGTAATCATCTCTATGGCATCTGGCGTAGTTGAGGTTCCCAAAATCGCTGGAGTTAAATTTGAATATGTACCAGGTCGTGATCGAAAGTGGATGGGCAGATTTGAGTGGGATAGGTATTTAAGGGATCGCATAGTTTCACTAATTGATGAAACCAATGCAAAAATTGTTAGCTTTGATGGAGTAGTTCCTTATCCAGGAATAATCGGAATAAAGAGCGTGCGTCCAGATGTTAAGTTGGTTTGGGTGCGCAGGGGCTTCTGGCAAAAAACTCCACAACGATATTTACTTAATCTTCAATCAAAAATGATGGACTTAATAATCACCCCAGGCGATTTTGGGCAAAGCTATGACAAGGGTCCAACATCTACTCGAAATGATTCAGTATTAGTAAACCCAATATCTATTTATCAAAAGAAAACTACTCTTGATAGATCATCAGCACGAGAATTACTTGGTTTAGATAAAGATCGCCCAGCTGTCTTGGTGCAATTGGGCATCGGTGAGACTGATCTAAATGCCAAAATGACAGCAGCATTATCAGGTCTTACAGCTTGGCCAAATTTGCAAGTTGTTCTTACAAAAGAACCAGTTACTGCAACGGGTGAAAATCTTGCACCTGCTGGATTGGATATCAAAATAGTTAGACACTTTCCGCTGGCCAATGTATTGCACGCATTTGATGCCGCAATTTGTGCAGCTGGCTATAACAGTGTTCATGAAGAGTTAGCAGCAAAAATTCCAACTCTTTTTATACCAAATATTCGAGGAACTGATAATCAAGCAGCAAGAGCTGATTGGGCAGCTGATAATCAAATGGCTTTAACGGTAGACCAAGCAAACCTTCAAGATATTAAAAATGGAGTGTTTAAATTAGCGCAAGCATCAACTCGTGAGAATCTTTCAAGTAACTGCGCAAAACTTCCTCATGTTACTGGTGCAGAAGATGTGGCTAACATATTTAAAGATTTGCTTACAAAGCCTGCTAAGGATGAGTCAGAAATTTCAAGGACTTTATTTAGATTAAAACTCCAAGATATATTTGGTAGAGGCTGGCGCGGGACGGTTTATTCATTACTTCAAGCAATAACAATCGCATATCGATGGGTAAAACCTCATAAGGATGTAAAGGTTGTAAATACAGAGGAAGTAAAAGTATTTATTGGTGAGGATAGTGAGAGCTTACGTAAATTAATTAAGAGTGGAAATCCATTTGAGCACCTCTTAACTGGAGCTTCTCAAAATTATCAAAATAGGCGTATTGAGATTGCATCTAAGGCTTATCTAAAGTAATTATGAGGTCAATTCGTAATTAATAAAGGCGGGTTGTATCCTTGGCCAGCACTTCGCCCCCTTAGCTCAGTCGGTAGAGTGTTTCCATGGTAAGGAAAAGGTCAACGGTTCGATTCCGTTAGGGGGCTCGAACAACAATTTAATACTGAAAAAACTTGGCGGGGTAGCTCAGCTTGGTAGAGCAAGCGGCTCATAATCGCTGTGTCGTGGGTTCAAATCCCGCCTCCGCTACCAGTTTTAAAGTTGGAAAAGGTGAGAGAAATAAGCACCAATTTCAGGAAATGGTGAGGGTCAGGTAACCTCACCCAAGATCGAAATTAACTAATTGGTTAATTTAACTACAAGGCTAGGAGCTCAACCATGGCAAGCAAAAGTGCAGATGTTCGTCCAAAAATTACAATGGCATGTGTTGAGTGCAAAGAGCGCAACTACATCACCCGTAAGAATCGTCGTAACGATCCAGATCGTTTAGAGTTAAAGAAGTTTTGCCCTCGTTGTAAGTCTTCACAACTTCACCGCGAAACTCGTTAATTAATACCCGCCAATGGCTGGGTCAATTCGAATCTGTTTAATAGCAGAGGGTTTCACTGAAGATTTAATTACCTGTATTTCTGCTATTACTAAAAATACCCAAACTCCAATTACTCTCTATGCAAATGGTAAAAGTAATTGGATTTCACTAGATCAATTTGATCCAAATCAAGTAAGCCTTATTCAAGAGAAAAATCCTCTGGGCTGGGGAAATGTCACCAATTATTTTCTGAATAACTTAACCGAGCAGTATTTAGTAATAATGGATCCTTCAACGGTTTTTAATGCAGATCCGATTCCACAGACATTAGCTGCGCTTGACTCTGGGTATCAAGGGGTTGGCTGGAAAGGTGGTCTAGTAAACATTGATGATGAATGGCGAACTACCACCGATAAAGGAGTAGGTGAGGTTGATGTTTTATTTAGTTACTACATGGCGATTGATCGAGAGTTCGCATTAGCAGCGGGTGGGGCAAATCCAAGTGCTAAGTACTATCGAAATGCAGACCTAGAGCTATCGCTAGCAATAAGACAATCTGGTGGAAAATTACTGCAAATAGATTTGCCGCTTGAACAAGGCCGGCATCATGGATATCACGATGTTGATCCTGAGTACCGCGATAAGAACTCACGGAAAAACTATCAAAGAATTTTAGATCGATTTAGAGGCAAAAATGAGATCCTCTCGCCACGTCGGTAGGCTTATCTAATGGAACAGTTATCAAACTTCACCACACTTAAAGTGGGCGGGCCGGCACAAAAAATTGTGCATGCTCACACTGAGGATGAGTTAGTTAACTTTGTGAAGGCCGCAGATAAATCTGGTGAAAAAATATTAATTTTAGGCGGTGGTTCAAACTTATTAATTAGTGATGAAGGATTTGCGGGCACCGTTATCAGAGTTGAAAGTAAAGGCAATGCGTTGGAATTTGATGCTTGCAGTGGCGGCATGATTGAGGTCTCAGCTGGTGAGGATTGGGATGAATTTGTTGCAATAACAATTGCGAAAGGTTTTGCAGATCTTGAATCCCTAAGTGGTATTCCTGGAACGGTCGGGGGAGCACCAATTCAAAATATTGGAGCTTATGGACATGAGGTTAGTGAAACTATTGCAAGAGTAAAAGCTTATGATCGTAAAAATGGTGAGGTTAAAACTTTTACCAATCAAGAGTGTAATTTCTCTTATCGAAACTCAGTATTTAAAGAAGAAAATGGCCGCTATGTAATTCTTAATGTCACCTTTCAATTGCGAAAAGGTGAATCATCACTACCAATTACCTACGCTGAACTAGCAAAGCATTTATCTATAAATATCGGAGATCGCGCACCAGTTAGTGATGTTAGAAAAGCAGTCCTTGAACTTCGTGGTCGTAAGGGAATGTTGATTGATTCCAAAGATATAAACTCAAACTCTGCTGGATCTTTTTTTGTAAATCCAATTTTAAGTAAATCAGAGGCTGATAAGTTGCCACAAGATGCACCTCGTTGGCCGCAGCCAGATGGCCGAGTGAAAACATCAGCTGCTTGGTTAATGGAGCACGCCGGCGTTCTTAAAGGTGAAAAATTTGCGGGTGCGCAAATTTCTAGCAAACATGTATTGGCATTGACAAACTCAGGAGACGCAAAAGCTGAAGATATTATTGAGTTAGCTAAAATTGCTCGGGCTAAGGTTTATGAGAAATTTCAAATAAAATTAGAGGCTGAGGTGCAATTAGTTGGGCTTGATTTAAACTAAATTGCTTCGCTTAATAGTTTCTTGACTCGGCCAATGCCTTCAACAATATCCTCATCACTTAAAGCATAAGAAAAGCGTAGGTATCCTGAAGGTCCAAATGCTTCACCTGGAACTGCAGCCACTTCAACCTCTTCCAAAATTAATGTTGCAAGCTCTGCTGATGTTGTTGGACGTTTGCCTCTAATTTGTTTTCCCAAAACCCCTTTTACCGATGGATATACATAAAATGCACCAGTTGGTGTTGGGCAACTTACACCAGGAATCTCATTTAACAATTTAACAATTAACTTACGCCTGCGATCAAAAGCCTCACCCATTTTGTGAACTGCGACCAAATCACCAGTTAATGCAGCAATTGCAGCTCGTTGTGAAACATTGGAAACATTTGAAGAAAGGTGTGACTGTAAATTGGTGGCAGCTTTAATTAAATCTTTTGGCCCAATCATCCAGCCAACTCGCCAGCCAGTCATCGCATAGGTTTTTGCAACGCCATTGATAATAATTGTGCGATCAGCCAATTCTGGAACCTGCACACAAATACTTGGCGCGGTAGCACCGTCATAGAGCAGATGTTCATAAATCTCATCAGTAATTACCCATAAATTATTTTTTAATGCCCATTCACCAATCTCTTTAACCTGGGCTGGTGAATAAACCGAACCGGTTGGATTAGAAGGTGAACAAAAGAGCAGAGCCTTAGTATTTGGTGTCAGCGCCTTTTCAAGTTGGGCAACTGAGACTAAATAATTTTGGGATTCATCAGCAAAAACTTCAACCGCTTTTCCGCCAGCTAATTTTATGCACTCAGGATATGTAGTCCAGAATGGCGAGGGCAGTAATACTTCATCACCTGGATCGATCACAGAGGCAAATGATTGGTAAACAGATTGCTTACCACCATTTGTTACTAAAACTTGGTCGGCGGTTATCTCATAATTTGAATCTCGTTTTGTTTTCTTAACAATCGCATCTCTTAATTCCGGCAATCCAGGAGTTGGTGTGTAGCGATGATTTGCTGGCAACTTTGCAGCTTCAATTGCTGCATTAACAATGTAATCAGGTGTTGGAAAATCTGGTTCACCTGCACCAAATCCAATTACTGGTCGGCCAGCTGCTTTTAATGCTTTAGCTTTGCTATCAACTGCCAGTGTTGCCGATTCTGCGATCGCGGCAATTCGTTTTGAAACTCTAGGTTTTTCTGATGCGCCCATGGGGGGTTAAGTCTGCCATCTACGCCTGAAACTGGCTTCACATTTAACTCAGTTTTACCTTTCTCTCGAACCCGCCTACAATTTCGCCCCCGGCGCTTGTATTAGGTCATGATTTTTCATGCCTTAATTCGGGACGAAGGGCAGTAGCTCAATTGGCTAGAGTTGCCGTCTCCAAAGCGGCCGGTTGGGGGTTCGAGTCCCTCCTGCCCTGCAAGTAATAGGTAATAAGAAGTGAAGTTAGTAAACGAGAAGTAAGGAATAGGTAGATGAGCGAAGAGATCGTCTCAACTGAAGAGGCTAAAGGCATCTTTGGTCGCATTGGCCTGTTCTATCGCCAAGTAATTTCAGAGTTAAGCAAAGTTGTTTGGCCAACTCGTAATCAGTTAACCACCTACACAGCTGTGGTTTTAGTTTTCGTTGGATTTGTTGTATTAGTTGTTTCAAGCTTTGATTTAGTTTTAACCAAAATAACTTTCTGGATTTTCGGCTAAGGCGAGAAGGACAAGATGATGTCAATTGATACCCCAGCCAATCCACCAGTGGATGCATTTGAGGCAGCGCTCGCTGTTACTGAGGTAGCCCCAATAATTGAAGAGGTAATCGCACCTGTCATTGAAGATGTTGTTGAAGAAAGTGCAACTGAAGAAAATGATGAGAACGCGGAATTTCGTGCAGCTCTTCGAAATGCCCCAGGTGAGTGGTTTGTTGTTCACTCCTATGCTGGCTATGAAAAGAAAGTTAAAGGAAATTTAGTAAACCGTATTCAGTCATTGAATATGGAGGATTTCATTTTCCAGATTGAAGTTCCTGAAGAAGAGGTGCGCGAGTTAAAGAATGGCGCAATCAAAGTAGTTAAACGAAATGTATTCCCAGGTTATGTGCTTGTGCGCATGGAGCTAACTGATGAGTCTTGGTCTTGCGTAAGAAACACACCAGGAGTAACCGGCTTTGTTGGTAACGCCCACCACCCATCACCATTGACGCTGCCTGAGGTTGAAAACATTTTGGCACCACGTCCGCTTAAGAAGGATGGCAAGATTGCAATGAAGGATATTGACTATGCAATTGGTGAATCAATCACCGTAATGGATGGTCCATTTGCAACATTGCCAGCAACAATTTCAGAGATCATGCCAGAGCAGGCAAAGCTTAAGGTTTTGGTTTCAATTTTCGGTCGTGAGACTCCAGTTGAACTTTCATTCCACCAAGTCCAAAAGATTTAACTAACAAAAGAAAAGGAAAAAACATGGCACCAAAGAAGAAGGTCACCGCACTTATTAAGTTGCAGATTCAGGCAGGGGCGGCAACACCAGCTCCACCAGTGGGTCCAGCTTTGGGTCAGCATGGCGTTAACATCATGGACTTTGTTAAGGCATATAACGCAGCAACTGAGAGCCAAAAAGGAAATATCATCCCAGTTGAGATCACTGTGTTTGAAGATCGTTCCTTCACATTTATTACTAAGACTCCACCAGCTTCACGATTAATCCTAAAAGCTGCTGGAATTGAAAAAGGTTCTGCAATCCCTCACAAGGATAAGGTTGCAAATCTAACTAAGTCACAGGTTGAAGATATCGCCAAGCAAAAGATGGTGGATCTAAACGCTAATGATCTAGAGATGGCATCAAGAATTATTGCCGGTACTGCTCGTTCGATGGGTATTACCGTCTCTAACTAAAAAAGAAAAATGTGGGAGAACCTCGCTGGTTCGCAAAAACCACAACCCCAATCTTGAAAACCCTTTCAAGATTTACCAAGAGGAGAAGAAATGAAGCGCAGTAAGAAATATAAGGCCGCCGCAGAAAAGATTAAGTTAGACAATCTTTATATGCCAGGCGAGGCAATGCAGTTGGTAAAAGAGACCTCAACTGTTAAATACGATGCAACTGTTGATGTTGCATTATTTCTAGGTGTGGACCCAAAGAAAGCTGATCAAGCAATCCGTTCCACAGTGAACCTGCCACACGGAACAGGTAAGACTGCTCGTGTTTTGGTTTTCGCAGGTGGCGAGCGCGCTGAAGAAGCACGTGCTGCCGGAGCTGACATTGTTGGCGCAGATGAATTAATTGATGAGGTTGCAAAGGGTCGTCTTGATTATGACGCAGTTGTTTCAACCCCTGAGTTAATGGGAAAGGTTGGCCGACTTGGAAAGGTACTTGGACCTCGCGGTTTAATGCCGAACCCAAAGACTGGAACCGTAACAACCAATGTTGCTAAAGCAGTTACTGATATTAAAGGTGGAAAGATTGAGTTCCGTGTTGATAAGAATTCAAACCTTCACTTTGTAATTGGTAAAGTTTCATTTACTGCAGAGCAATTAGCGGAGAACTACGCAGCAGCGATCGAAGAGGTAATGCGGGCTAAGCCTTCATCATCAAAGGGTCGATTTATTAAATCTGCCACCGTATCTTCGACTATGAGCCCTGGTATCAAGCTTGATACCTCAATTGCCCGCGATGGCGGAGCCCAGATCCAATAAAGAAAGTAATTTTGACTTGGGTAGGCCCAACCGCCTACCCTTGGCTTATTCAAACCGAACTAAGAAATTAGTAAGGCTAGAAACCAAAGACTGCAGGTCTTTTAAAGTAAATCTTTAAAAGGTAATTGTTGAAAAACAACCAGCATAGGTGCCAACGACAACCTCGTGTGCATTTATGCGCCGGGGTTTTTCTTATTTAGAAAGGATGCCAAATGGCAACCCCAGAGAAGACAGCTGCTGTTGCAGAGATCGTTGAAGATTTCCGCACCGCAAATGCAACTGTGCTGACTGAGTACCGCGGTCTATCCGTTGGTTTAATGAAGCAACTACGTAGATCACTTGGTGTAAAAAACAAGTATTCAGTAGTTAAGAACACCCTAACCAAAATTGCTGCAAAAGAAGCTGGCGTGGATTTAGATCCTGCACTACTAGTTGGCCCTTCTGCAGTTGCATTTATTAAAGGTGATCCAATTGATGCTGCTAAAGCATTACGTGATTTCGCCAAAGAGAATCCACTTCTTGTAATCAAGGGTGGAATTTTTGATGGTAAAGCTGTTACCACAGCTGAGATTATGCAATTGGCTAATCTTGAATCTCGTGAGGTTCTGCTTGCCAAGATTGCTGGTGCTATGAAGGCATCAATGTCTAAGGCTGCAAGAACATTTGACGCACTGCGAATCAAGATGGAGGCCGGTGCACCAGCACCAGTTGCCACTGAGGCAGTTGCTACAGAAGCAGTTGCAGAGGTAGTAGCAGAAGCACCAAGTGCTGAAGTTGTTGCCGAAGCACCAGTTGCACAAGATGCAACCCCAGAAGTTGTCGCCGAAGCAGCACCTGCTGCTGAAAGCACAGAAAACTAAACCGACCCCCAACCCCCGTACTCATACCAAGAGTTGGAGTCGGGATTAGCAGAAAAGGAAAGAACATGGCAAAGCTAAATACCGCAGATCTATTAGGTCAGTTCAAAGATATGTCTTTGGTTGAACTAACAGAGTTTGTTAAAGCATTTGAGACAGAGTTTGATGTAACAGCTGCTGCACCAGTTGCAGTTGCAGCTGCAGGTGGCGCTGCCGCAGGCGCTGCTGATGCTGCACAAGATGAGTTCACCATCATCCTTGAGGATGCTGGCTCTCAGAAGATTGCAGTTATCAAAGAGGTTCGCGCACTTAACTCCAGCCTGGGTCTAAAAGAGGCCAAGGATCTAGTTGATGCCACCCCAGCAACCATCATGGAGAAGGCTGATAAGGCAACCGCCGATAAGGCAAAGGCTGCGTTTGAGGCTGCTGGCGCTAAGGTCACAATCAAGTAATTACTTGAATTAGACAGAAGGGGCAGAGGTTGGATACTCTGCCCCTTCACAATTTTCAAAACCAAAAGGTCCACAGCATATAGCGGCTAAGACCTGGCGGTAGCCGTGTGTTTTAACGCAGTTGACTACTGGAGGAAACTTTGGCCGCTTCAAAAATTAAATCTCATGCTCCACGTCGTGTTTCATTCGCAAAGATTCGTGAACCTCTTGAGGTTCCAAATCTACTTTCTCTTCAATTAGAAAGTATTGATTGGTTACTAGGTAACGAAGCATGGCGATCTCGCCTTAACGATGCTGATAAGTCACATCGTGGTGAAGTGCCAAAACAATCTGGACTTGAAGAAATTTTTGAAGAGATCTCACCAATTGAAGATTTCCAAGGATCGATGTCACTGTCATTTCGTGATCATCGTTTTGAACCTCCTAAGTACACAATCGCAGAGTGCAAAGAGCGAGACATTACTTATGCAGCTCCACTCTTTTTAACTGCTGAGTTCACCAACAACATCACTGGTGAAATTAAATCTCAGACAGTTTTCATGGGCGACTTCCCATTAATGACTCCACGCGGAACATTTGTTATTAACGGAACAGAGCGCGTTGTTGTTTCTCAGATCGTTCGTTCACCGGGTGTTTATTTTGAGCGCACAATTGAGAAGACATCTGACAAAGATATTTACACAACAAAAATTATTCCAAGCCGAGGTGCTTGGCTTGAGTTTGAAGTTGATAAGAAGGATATGGTCGGTGTTCGTATCGATCGTAAGCGTAAACAATCAGTAACCGTATTCTTGAAGGCACTTGGTTGGAGCAGCGCACAAATTCTTGAGCAATTTGGTGAGTTTGAATCAATCAAACTAACTCTTGAAAAAGACAATGTTGAAACCCAAGATGAAGCTTTGCTGGATATTTATCGCAAACTTCGTCCAGGTGAGCCACCAACTAAAGAGGCTGCACAAAACCTAATTGAAAACCTTTATTTCAATCCAAAGCGTTATGACCTAGCAAAGGTTGGACGTTTTAAGATTAATAAGAAGCTAGGTCTTGAGTTAGATCTAAACCGTGGATTATTAACTATTGAAGATATTGTCGGCACAATTAAATACTTAGTTGCCCTACATCGCGGCGATGCGTTGATGGAGTACGGCAAAGAGGTTCGTGTTGAAACTGATGATATTGACCATTTTGGTAACCGTCGTCTGCGTACTGTTGGTGAGTTAATTCAAAACCAGGTTCGTACCGGCCTTTCTCGTATGGAGCGTGTAGTACGTGAGCGTATGACCACTCAAGATGTAGAGGCGATCACACCACAAACCTTGATCAATATTCGTCCAGTAGTTGCATCTATCAAAGAGTTCTTTGGTACATCACAACTTTCTCAATTCATGGATCAGACAAACCCACTCTCAGGTATGACACACAAGCGTCGTCTTTCTGCGCTTGGACCTGGTGGTCTATCTCGTGAACGTGCTGGCTTTGAGGTTCGAGATGTTCACCCATCTCACTATGGACGTATGTGTCCAATTGAAACTCCAGAAGGTCCAAACATTGGATTGATTGGATCTCTTGCAACATATGCCCGAGTTACTCCATTTGGATTTATTGAAACCCCTTATCGCAAAGTTGTTGATGGCAAGGTAACTGATCGCATCGATTACTTAACAGCTGATGAAGAGGATGAACACATTATTGCGCAAGCAAATGCACCACTAACCGATGACAATCATTTTGTTGAGCCAAGAGTTTTGGTTCGTCGTCGTGGTGGTGAGGTTGAAAATATTCAAGCATCTGAGGTTGATTACATGGATGTGTCACCTCGTCAGATGGTTTCAGTTGCAACTGCAATGATTCCATTCTTAGAGCATGATGATGCCAACCGTGCGCTGATGGGTGCAAACATGATGCGCCAAGCTGTGCCACTTGTTAAGGCTGAAGCACCATTAGTTGGAACTGGTATGGAGTTCCGTGCAGCTGTTGATGCTGGCGATGTTTTACTTGCTCGCAAGCCAGGAGTTGTAACAGAGGTTAACTCTGATCAGGTACTTGTTAAAAATGATGATGGCTCAACTGAAACCTACTTTGTTGAGAAGTTTGTTCGTTCAAACCAAGGAACTAGCCGAAACCAAAAGGTTGTAGTTTCAGTTGGCGACAAGATTGAAGCCGGTGCGGTAGTTGCAGATGGTGCAAGTACTGAGATGGGCGAAATGGCATTGGGTAAGAATCTACTTGTGGCATTTATGTCATGGGAAGGTCATAACTATGAGGATGCGATTATTCTTTCGCAACGTCTAGTTCAAGATGATGTGCTTACCTCAATTCATATTGAAGAGTATGAAGTAGATGCTCGCGATACCAAGTTGGGTGCAGAGGAAATCACTCGTGATATTCCAAATGTTTCTGAGGAGGTATTAGCTGATCTTGATGAGCGCGGAATTATTCGAGTCGGTGCAGATGTTGTACCGGGTGATATTTTGGTTGGAAAAGTAACACCTAAGGGTGAAACTGAATTAACACCGGAAGAGCGCTTACTTCGCGCAATCTTCGGCGAGAAGGCTCGTGAAGTTCGCGATACATCGCTAAAGGTTCCGCATGGTGAATCAGGCAAGGTAATTGGCGTAAGCATTCAAGACTCTGAAGAGGGATTTGAATTAGCAGCTGGTGTAAACCAGGTTGTGCGCGTTTACGTTGCACAAAAGCGCAAAATTCAAGATGGAGACAAACTTGCTGGCCGTCATGGCAACAAGGGTGTTATCTCAAAGATTTTGCCAGTTGAAGATATGCCTTTCTTAGAAGATGGCACACCAGTTGATGTTGTATTAAATCCACTTGGTGTTCCAGGACGTATGAATGTTGGTCAGGTATTAGAGACTCACTTAGGTTGGGTTGCTAAATCTGGTTGGAAGTTAGAAGGAAATGAAGAGTGGCAAACCTCTCTTCGTGCAAATGGTTATGCCGAAGCTCCAGCAAACACCAAGGTTGCAACTCCAGTATTTGATGGCACAAGAGAGGAAGAGCTTTCAGGTTTACTTGGCTCGACTCTGCCAAACAAAGATGGCATGCGATTAATTGGTGCAGATGGTAAGGCGCAATTATTTGATGGCCGAACTGGTGAGCCATATAAGCAACATATTTCAGTTGGTTACATGTATATCTTGAAGCTGCACCATTTAGTAGATGACAAGATCCATGCTCGTTCAACTGGTCCTTACTCAATGATCACGCAACAACCGTTGGGCGGAAAAGCTCAATTCGGTGGTCAGCGCTTTGGTGAGATGGAAGTTTGGGCACTTGAAGCTTATGGTGCTGCTTACACACTCCAAGAGTTGTTAACTATTAAATCTGATGACGTGTTAGGTCGCGTGAAGGTTTATGAAGCAATTGTTAAGGGTGAAAATATTCCAGAGCCAGGAATTCCTGAGTCATTCAAGGTATTGGTTAAGGAAATGCAATCACTTTGTTTAAATGTTGAAGTACTTTCTTCAGAGGGTGTTGCGATTGAAATGCGCGACACTGATGAAGAGGTATTCCGGACCGCCGAAGAGTTAGGTATCAACTTATCCCGAGTTGAGCCAAGCTCTGTAGAAGAAGTGTGAGGAGAAGATAACCATGTTAGATGTTAACTTTTTTGATGAGTTAAGAATTGGTCTTGCCTCCACTGACAATATTCGTGAGTGGTCATTTGGTGAGGTTAAAAAGCCAGAGACAATTAACTACCGAACCCTAAAGCCTGAAAAAGATGGTTTGTTTGATGAGAAGATCTTCGGACCAACTCGTGACTGGGAATGTTATTGCGGTAAGTACAAGCGCGTTCGATTTAAGGGAATCATTTGTGAGCGATGCGGCGTTGAGGTAACTCGTGCCAAGGTTCGTCGTGAGCGCATGGGACATATTGAGTTAGCAGCTCCAGTAACTCACATTTGGTATTTCAAAGGTGTGCCAAGCCGTCTTGGTTACTTACTTGATCTTGCTCCAAAGGATCTTGAAAAAGTAATTTACTTTGCTGCCTACATGATTACCGAGGTTGATACTGAGGCTCGTGCAGAAGATATGCCAACATTAGAAAAGAAGTACTCATCTGATGTTAAGAAAATTGAATCTCGTCGTGATCTTGAATTAGATGCCCGTACTAAGAAAATGGAATCTGATTTAGCAGATCTTGAGGATGAGGGCGCAAAGGCAGATGCCCGCCGTAAGGTGCGCGAAGCTGGCGAGCGTGAGCTTAAAACTCTTCGCGATCGTTCCCAAAAGGAGCTAGATCGTCTTGANGCAAAGGCAGATGCCCGCCGTAAGGTGCGCGAAGCTGGCGAGCGTGAGCTTAAAACTCTTCGCGATCGTTCCCAAAAGGAGCTAGATCGTCTTGATGCAGTTTGGAATCGTTTTAAGAATCTAAAGGTTCAAGATCTTGAAGGTGATGAATCTTTATATCGTGAACTTCGTGATCGTTACGGTGTTTACTTCAAAGGTTCAATGGGTGCGCAAGCAATTAAAGCTCGTCTTGAAACCTTTGACCTACAAACTGAGTTTGATAAGTTAACTGAACTTTCTCAAACAGGTAAGGGTCAAAAGAAGACTCGTGCGATTAAGCGCCTAAAGGTAGTTAACTCATTTTTAAATACTAGAAACAAGCCAGCATCAATGGTGCTTGATTGTGTTCCAGTTATTCCACCAGATCTACGTCCAATGGTTCAACTAGATGGTGGCCGTTTTGCAACCAGTGATCTCAATGATCTATATCGTCGTGTTATCAACCGTAATAATCGTCTAAAGCGCCTTGCTGATTTAGGTGCACCTGAGATTATTGTTAATAACGAAAAACGTATGTTGCAAGAAGCGGTTGACTCACTATTTGATAATGGTCGTCGTGGTCGTCCAGTAACCGGACCTGGCAACCGTCCACTTAAATCACTTTCTGACATGCTAAAAGGTAAGCAAGGACGTTTCCGTCAAAACTTACTTGGAAAGCGCGTTGATTACTCTGGTCGTTCAGTAATTGTGGTTGGTCCACAACTTAAATTGCACCAGTGTGGTCTGCCAAAGCAAATGGCACTTGAGTTATTCAAGCCATTCGTAATGAAGAGATTGGTTGATTTAAATCATGCGCAAAACATTAAATCTGCAAAGCGTATGGTTGAGCGTGCTCGTCCAGTAGTTTGGGATGTATTAGAAGAGGTTATTGCTGAGCATCCAGTACTACTAAACCGTGCACCAACTCTGCACCGTCTTGGTATTCAAGCATTTGAACCACAATTGGTTGAAGGAAAAGCTATTCAGATTCACCCATTGGTTTGTACTGCATTTAACGCAGACTTTGATGGTGATCAGATGGCTGTTCACTTACCTCTATCTGCAGAGGCTCAAGCAGAGGCACGAGTATTAATGCTTTCAAGCAATAATATTTTGTCTCCTGCATCTGGCCGTCCAATCACATCTCCTACGCAGGACATGGTGCTTGGTCTTTACTTCCTAACCTCACTACGTGAGAAGCAATTAGGAGAGGGCAGAGCATTCTCATCAATTGCCGAAGCGGTTATGGCATTTGATCAAGGCAGCCTTTCACTACAAGCGAAAATTAAACTTCGTATTGATAAGAGTGGGGTTGGCGAGACTCGCGAAACAACATTAGGACGTGCTTTGTTTAATGAAGTACTTCCTGCTGATTTCCCATTTGTTGATTACGATGTAACTAAGAAGCTTCTTGGTTTAATTGTTGATAATTTGGCTGAAGGTTATGCCAAGGTAACAGTTGCACAAACCTTAGATGCGCTTAAGTCACTTGGTTTCTACTGGGCAACACGTGCTGGTGTAACTATTTCGATTAACGATGTTGTAACACCAGGTCGCAAACGCGAAATCTTGGAAGGTTACGAAACTAAGGCTGACAAGGTTCAATCACAGTATGAAAAGGGATTGATTACCGATGATGAGCGTCGTCAAGAGTTAATTGAGATCTGGACACTTGCTACCAATGAGGTTGCAAAGGAGATGGAAGATAACTTCCCTCGTACCAACCCAGTTTGGATGATGGTTTACTCAGGTGCACGTGGAAATATGATGCAGATCCGCCAAATTGCAGGTATGCGCGGACTTGTAGCTAACCCAAAGGGTGAAATTATTCCTCGTCCGATTAAATCAAACTTCCGTGAAGGACTTTCAGTTCTTGAGTACTTCATTTCAACTCACGGTGCTCGTAAAGGTTTGGCTGATACCGCACTTCGTACCGCCGACTCAGGTTACCTAACTCGTCGTCTTTGCGATGTTGCTCAAGATGTAATCATCCGCGAGGAAGATTGCGGAACAGATCGTGGCCTAACGCTAAAGATTGCAGCAAAGGATTCAACTGGCACATTAGTTCGTGATGACCATGTTGAAACATCTTTGTTTGGTCGCAACTTAGCTGAGGATGTATCTGCTGGCGGAAAGGTTATTTTGACCGCAGGCACAGATCTTGGTGATCGAAACATCGACACATTAGTTGCTGCTGGCGTTGAAGAGGTAAAGGTTCGCTCAGTTCTAACTTGCGATAGCAAGGTTGGACAGTGCGCAATGTGTTACGGACGTTCAATGGCCGCTGGCAAGATCGTTGATGTCGGCGAAGCTGTTGGAATTATTGCTGCTCAATCAATTGGTGAGCCAGGAACCCAGTTAACAATGCGTACCTTCCACACCGGCGGTGCTCAGTTGCTTGGTGAAACTCAAATTACCCATGGTCTACCTCGTGTTCAAGAGTTATTTGAAGCACGAACACCAAAGGGTGTTGCACCAATTGCTGAAGCTGCTGGAACAGTTTCATTCCTTGAGGATTCAAAGGGTAAGAAGATTGTGGTAACCCCAGAAGATGGTGGTGAAGCTGTTGCTTACCCAATTACTCGTCGTCAAAAACTTCTAGTTGAAGAGGGACAACGTGTAACAGTTGGCCAGCAATTAGTTGTTGGTGCGATTGATCCTAAGCAGGTTCTAAGAATTTTGGGACCACGTCAAACTCAGATTCACTTAGTAAGTGAAATTCAAGAGGTTTATCGTATGCAAGGTGTTTCAATCCACGATAAGCACATTGAAATTATCGTTCGCCAAATGTTAAAGCGCATCACAGTGCTTGAGCCTGGCGATACTGACTTACTACCAGGAGAGCTAGTTGAGCGCGGTCGCTTTGAAGAAGAGAACCGTCGCGTAGTTTCAACTGGTGGAAAAGCTGCCTCTGGTCGACCTGAGTTAATGGGTATTACTAAAGCATCACTTGCAACTGAGTCATGGTTGTCAGCTGCTTCATTCCAAGAGACAACTCGCGTTCTAACTGATGCAGCGTTGTCTGAGAAAAGTGATCCATTACTTGGTCTAAAGGAGAACGTAATTATCGGTAAGTTGATCCCAGCTGGAACTGGACTTGCTCGTTATCGCAATGTTCGAGTTGAGCCAACTGAGGAAGCAAAGGCTGCAGTTTATGCCGCTTACGACGAATTTGAGTTCACTCCATTTGAATCACAAGGATCCGGTGAAGCGGTTCGTTTGGATGAGTTCGAGGTTCGTTAAAAATAAAAGTTAGTATGAAAGTGGCCGGCGCTAAATAATTGCGTCGGCCACTTCGCATTTAACAGTACTACTTCCAACAGTTGGTACCTGATCTGGAGTGATATTTGTTTGACCAGAGTAAATTACCGATGGCCTTGGTGAAAAACTTAAACCTTCAGTTTTCCAGGAGATAATTTCATTACCCGCTTTATCAAAAGCGGTCAGATCACAGCGATAACTTTGATCAGCTTTAATTCCAATAATATTAAATTGGGAAAGTACGTAGTAACCAGTCTCTGGATCATGAAACGTTTTAGTCTTCACAACTTTCACCTCAACTGGTGCATACTTTGGTACCTTGTTTACATAGGAAGTTTTCTCATAGATATATGTGTAGATCTCACTAATGTTTCCACAATCTGGTTCATTAGGATAAACACAATCCTGTGGGCCACTTACACTAAAAACATATGCTTGATCACTCCATTGCTCAACACCCCAATCGGGTGGTTCATTGGGATTAGCAACTACATTCCAAACACTTTTTTCCCAAAGAAAAAACACAACTGCATCAACTGGCTCACCTTTGGTTGGGGTGTAAAGAATCTTTGCCGATTGGATCGGTTTAAAGCCACCTGATCCAAAGGTCCAGCCAACTTGTTCCTCACTCATTTGCTCTAATCTCATTTGTGGGAACAGGTGAAGTGGTAATTTCATATCAAATGGAATAAGCCCTAAACCTTGGTTATAAAGCACTTTTTTGCAATCAGATCTTGGCTTATAGGCATATCCCTCACCTGATAACTCATCACCAGATTTAGTTAAAGTTATTTGTCGCTTTGATTCAATGCCTTCAGATTGAAAGGTGAAATCTATATTTAATTGATCTGCTGTAAATTTTCCCGTGAAAACACCGTAGGAGCTATCTTTTTCATAATTTTGAAAAATTAATTCACCAGTTAACTGATCAGCTGAAGGATCTTTAATCTGAAGTAAGGAGCTTGAGTCACCAACGATTGCGTGGTAGCAGCTTTGAAGTTTGGAAGTTGAAGGAAAAAACTTTGGTTGAAATAAACCAAATAAAAAAGCAATGATTAAAATTGAGATTGGAATTAAAAGATTTCTTCTAGCCAATTCTTAACCTTTCAAAAATACCGTAAGAGCTCCGGCAATAAAGTGGCAGATAAATGCTGCCGCTGTCATTGCGTGGAATAACTCGTGAAAGCCAAACCAATTAATTGAAAAGTTTGGTTTTTTTAATGCATAGATAATTCCACCAGCTGAGTATAAAACTCCACCAGTAAGAATTAGAACAAATATTGCAACTCCACCTTTTTCTAAAAACTCTGGCATGTAAACAACCGCGGCCCAGCCAAGTGCGATATACCCTGAGACATATAACCAACGGGGAGCTGTTAACCAGAAAATTCTAAGTAGTGAGCTAAGTAAAGCTCCGCCCCAGGCAACAATTAATAAAATTTTAGTTTTATCGGGTTCTAATAAGTAAACAGCAAATGGGGTATAGGTACCGGCAATTAATATTGCAATATTTGAGTGATCAATTCTGCGCCAAATAGCTTTGTTTTTATCATTCCAAGCGATGCGGTGATACAAAGCGCTGCAGGTAAATAAGGTCACCGCAGTTAGCGTGAATATCCCTAAGGTAATTCGCCCCCGCATCTCATCTGCCAAAGTGATCAGGATCAATCCAGCCACCAGGCTCACCGGGGACATAACTAGGTGGACAATTCCTCGTAATTTTGGCTTTTGCACCTATTAACCATAGGTGGCCGCGGGGGATTTACCTGGGCGTGTCGCAACAGGCAGATTGGTGAGGGTAGGAGTAAAAGCACCGTTTTGACCGCAGCCCTAGGACTGGGCTACCCTTCCCGCTCTGCTCTTTTCATTTAAGAGCTGCATCAAATGCGCAAATTTATTTGTGCATGATTTGCAAGGACCGGGCAACACGCCCGACCTCGTGGGTCGGGATGTAGAGCGTAAATGAAGATGAAACAGATAAAGATAAATAATTATAAAAAAATTATTTGTAACTTCAAGTTATAGGAGATGTAGTGCCAACAATTCAGCAGCTGGTCCGTAAGGGTCGCGCCGAGAAGACAGATAAGACGAGCACACCTGCATTAAAAGGTAGCCCGCAACGTCGTGGCGTTTGCACACGTGTTTATACAACTACACCAAAGAAGCCAAACTCTGCGCTTCGTAAAGTTGCACGTGTACGTCTAACAAGTGGCATGGAAGTTACTGCATACATTCCTGGTGAAGGTCATAACTTGCAAGAGCACTCAATTGTTTTAGTTCGTGGCGGTCGTGTTAAAGATCTACCTGGTGTTCGTTACAAAATTGTTCGTGGTTCCCTTGATACTCAAGGTGTTAAAGATCGTAAGCAATCACGTTCACGTTATGGTGCAAAGAAGGAGAAGAAGTAATGCCACGTAAAGGCCCGGTTGCAAAAGATCCAGTTGTTGCAGATCCTGTATACAGCTCTCCTGTAGTTACATCTTTAATTAATAAGATTTTGATGCATGGCAAGCGATCAACTGCTGAAGCGATTGTTTACGGCGCACTTGAGAACTGCCGTGAGAAAACAAATGGCGATCCAGTAATTACTTTAAAGCGTGCATTAGATAACGTAAAACCAACTGTTGAGGTTCGTTCCCGCCGAGTCGGTGGCGCAACTTACCAAGTACCAGTTGAGGTAAAGCCAGCTAGAGCATTAGCTCTTGGCCTTCGTTGGATTGTTGATAATTCACGAGAGCGCCGCGAGAAGTCAATGGCTGAGCGTTTGGGAAATGAATTAATTGATGCCAGCAACGGACTAGGCGCAGCAGTTAAAAAGCGCGAAGACACTCACAAGATGGCTGAAGCAAACAAAGCGTTTGCTCACTATCGCTGGTAATTAAGAGAAAACGGGAGAAGAGAAGAAAATGACAGTTGCAACAGCAATTGATCTAGCCAAGGTTCGCAATATTGGAATCATGGCTCACATTGACGCGGGCAAAACCACGACAACTGAGCGAATTCTTTTCTACACCGGAATCAATTACAAAATTGGTGAGGTTCATGAGGGCGCAGCCACTATGGACTGGATGGAGCAAGAGCAAGAGCGTGGAATCACAATTACATCTGCAGCAACTACCTGCCATTGGAAAGATCACATGATTAACATCATTGATACACCTGGCCACGTAGATTTTACTGTTGAGGTTGAGCGTTCGCTTCGAGTACTAGATGGTGCAGTTGCAGTATTTGATGGTGTAGCCGGTGTTGAGCCACAATCTGAAACAGTTTGGCGTCAGGCAGATCGTTACAACGTTCCTCGTATTTGTTTTGTTAATAAGCTAGACCGTACCGGTGCTTCATTTGATCGTTGCGTAGATATGATCAAATCTCGTCTTAATGCCACACCATTAGTACTACAGATTCCAATTGGCGCAGAAGGTGATTTCTCTGGCGTTGTAGATTTAGTTGCAATGAAGGCACTTGTTTGGCCGGGCGAGACTAAAAAGGGTGAAGATTATTTAATTGAAGAGATCCCAGTTAACTTAGCTGAGAAGGCAAAGCAAGCCCGTCATGAATTATTAGAGACTCTTGCAGAGTGTGATGATGTTGTAATGGAGAAGTACCTTGAAGGTGCTGAGTTAACTGAAGAAGAGATTATTGCTGGAATCCGTCGCGCAACCCTTGCAGATAAAGCAACACCAGTTCTTACTGGTTCTGCATTTAAGAACAAGGGTGTGCAGCCAATGCTTGATGCGGTAAATCGTTACCTACCAAGCCCACTTGATGTAAAGGCAATTGTTGGACACAAACAAGGTGACCCAACTGTTGAGATTGAGCGTCAACCAAAAAATGATGAGCCTTTCTCAGCCCTTGCATTCAAGATTATGCGAGATCCCCATCTAGGTAAATTAACCTTCGTTCGGATTTACTCCGGCTCACTAACAGCTGGAACTGCAGTACTTAATTCAACTAAAGATAGAAAAGAAAGAATTGGAAAGATCTATCAGATGCACGCTAACAAGCGTGAGGAGATGGAATCAGCCGGAGCCGGAATGATTATTGCGGTTATGGGTCTGAAGGACACCACCACCGGTGAAACATTATGTGATGTTGATAAACCAGTAATTCTAGAATCAATGGATTTCCCAGCCCCAGTTATCTCAGTAGCAATTGAACCTAAGACCAAGGCTGATCAAGAAAAACTTGGCGTTGCAATTCAATCGTTAGCAGAAGAAGATCCAACCTTCCACGTTAAATCAGATGAAGAAACTGGCCAGACAATTATTTCTGGAATGGGTGAGCTTCACTTAGAAATCTTGGTTGACCGTATGAAGCGCGAATTTAAAGTAGAGGCAAATGTTGGTAAGCCACAGGTGGCATACCGCGAAACATTGCGCAAAACAGTTTCTCGTTATGACTACACCCACAAGAAGCAATCAGGTGGTTCTGGACAGTTTGCAAAGATTCAGATTTCACTTGAGCCACTTCCAACTGGTTCAGAACAATCATATGAATTCGTAAATAAGATCACTGGCGGTCGTATTCCTAAGGAGTACATCCCATCTGTTGATGATGGTTGCCAGGAAGCACTCGCTAGTGGACCACTTGCTGGTTATCCATTAGTTGATGTGAAGGTAACTCTTCTTGATGGCGCTTACCATGATGTGGACTCATCAGAGTTGGCCTTCAAGATTGCTGGAATCGCAGCATTTAAGGAAGCAGCCAAAATGGCTGGTCCTGTATTGCTAGAACCAGTGATGTCGGTTGAAGTTATTACCCCTGAAGACTTCATGGGTGATGTCATCGGCGACATTAATAGTCGTCGTGGTCAAATTTTGGCCATGGATGAGCGGTCAGGTGCCCGGATTGTTAAGGCAACAGTGCCACTGTCAGAGATGTTCGGCTACGTCGGAGATCTTCGCAGCAGGACACAAGGTCGCGCGAGCTACAGCATGCAATTTGATTCGTATGCCGAAGTTCCACAAGCGGTATCGAAAGAAATCATTGCAAAGGTTCGCGGCGAGTAAAACCGCAACGACCAGAGCGAAAATCCGAAATAACTACTAACAACTACTACAGGAGGAAAAAGTGACAAAGGCGAAGTTCGAGCGGACCAAACCGCACGTAAACATCGGCACCATCGGTCACATTGACCACGGTAAGACAACTCTTACTGCGGCAATTTCCAAGGTGCTTCATGACAAGTTCCCGGATGTAAATCCGCTGATGAATTTTGATCAAATTGATAAGGCGCCAGAAGAGCGTCAACGCGGTATTACTATTTCTATCGCACACATTGAGTACCAAACAGAGAAGCGTCACTACGCACACGTTGACTGTCCAGGACACGCTGACTACATCAAGAACATGATCACTGGTGCAGCACAGATGGACGGCGCAATTTTGGTAGTAGCTGCAACTGATGGTCCAATGCCACAAACTAAGGAGCACGTACTACTTGCTCGTCAGGTAGGCGTTCCTTCAATCGTTGTTGCATTAAACAAGTCAGACATGGTTGATGATGCTGAAATTCTTGAGCTTGTTGAAATGGAAGTTCGTGAACTTCTAAACAAGTATGAGTTCCCTGGAGATACAACTCCAATCGTTCGCATCTCAGCTCTTAAGGCTCTTGAGGGTGATCAGAAGTGGGTAGATGCATTACTTGAGTTAATGAACCAAGTTGATGCTTTCATTCCACAACCAGAGCGTGAGACTGATAAGCCATTCCTAATGCCAGTAGAAGATGTATTTACAATTACTGGTCGCGGAACTGTTGTTACTGGTCGTATCGAGCGCGGAATTGTTAAGGTCAACGAAGAGGTTGAAATCGTTGGTATCCGCCCAGATGCACAAAAGACAATTGTTACTGGCGTTGAAATGTTCCGTAAGTTACTTGATGAGGGTCAGGCTGGCGAAAACGTTGGTCTACTTCTTCGTGGAACTAAGCGTGAAGATGTTGAGCGTGGTCAGGTTGTTTGTAAGCCTGGTTCAATTACGCCTCACACAGATTTCGAAGCTTCTTCATACATCCTTTCAAAGGATGAGGGTGGTCGTCACACACCATTCTTTAACAACTACCGTCCTCAGTTCTACTTCCGTACAACTGACGTAACAGGTGTTGTAACACTTCCTTCTGGTACTGAAATGGTTATGCTGGCTCCATCGCTTGCACGCCGTAATCACCAAAGGCAACAGTTGTTCCGCCCTTTGATTTTCCAGCACGCTTTGGATGGTGTTGTTTACGGTGCTTAACACGACGTGGAATTAACATTAGTTAGCTCCGCTCTCTGTTGGTGTTGCAGTATCAGCTGCAGCAGCACGCTCAGCCACAGATGAGGTTGTTACCTCACCACGTGGTGCACGAGGTGCACGGTTTGTTCTAGTTGGTTTTGGAGCTTTTGCAGCTGCTAATGCTGAAGCAGCACGCTCGGCGCGAGATTCAATAACCTCACCCTTATAAATCCAAACCTTAACTCCAAGACGACCAAATGTTGTGTGAGCTTCGGCAAAACCATAATCAATATCTGCACGAAGTGTGTGTAGTGGAACTCTTCCTTCACGATAGAACTCAGAACGGCTCATTTCAGCTCCGCCCAAACGACCACCGCATTGCACACGAATTCCCTCAGCTCCTGCCTTTAGTGCAGTTTGCATTCCCTTACGCATCGCACGACGGAATGAAACACGGGCTGCTAATTGCTCAGCAATTCCTTGTGCTACTAATTGCGCATCAGTTTCAGGATTCTTAACCTCAAGAATATTTAATTGAACCTGCTTACCGGTTAGGTTTTCTAGATCAATACGAAGCCTGTCTGCCTCTTGACCACGACGACCAATCACAATTCCAGGGCGAGCAGTAAATAGATCGATACGAACCTTTTCACGTGTTCGCTCAATCTCAATTTTAGATACGCCAGCTCTTTCCATCTTCTTAGCCATTAGCTTTCGAATCTGGATATCTTCTTTAACATAGGCACCGTAAAGTTTGTCGGCATACCAACGTGATTTAAAATCAGTTGTAATACCAAGACGGAAGCCGTGTGGATTTATCTTTTGACCCATTTACTCGGCCTTCCCTTTAGATGCAGCCTTTTTGGCTGGCGCTTTTTTAGCAGTTGCTTTCTTAGCCGCTGCCTTCTTTGCTACTGGCTTATCAGATAGTGAATCAGCTGCCTTACTTGGCGCAGCCTTATCTGCAATTACCGCAGGGTTTCTTAAAGCCTTTGGCTTTTGCATCTGAGAAGCTTTCAAATTCTTATTTGTGCGAAGAGTTTTATCATCAGATAAAACAACTGTTACCTGAGATGATCTCTTGTTAATTGCAAAACCGCGACCTTGAGCACGTGGACGGTAGCGCTTCATGGTGAAGCCTTCATCTACTAATGCTTCAATCACCCAAAGCTCAGATGCATCTCGTAATGATGGATTCTTCTGCTTTGCATTTGAAACAGCGGAGACAATTAACGTGTAGATCGCAGCGCCAAGCTCTGGTTGGTTAGCAAACTTCATCATGTTTAGTGCGTTANACCATTCTTTAACAACTACCGTCCTCAGTTCTACTTCCGTACAACTGACGTAACAGGTGTTGTAACACTTCCTTCTGGTACTGAAATGGTTATGCCTGGCGATAACACCGCTATGACTGTAACTCTGATTCAGCCAGTTGCGATGGAAGAGGGACTTCGCTTCGCGATTCGTGAAGGTGGCCGCACAGTTGGTGCAGGTCGCGTAACAAAGATCGTTAAGTAAAAAAATAAGAATTATTTCTGGGCTGCTGAAATATGTGGCCCAGAAATAACTAAAAAGATTTAACTAGTAAAGAAGAAGGAGAAGCAAAATGGCCGGACAAAAGATCCGCATTAGGCTTAAGGCGTACGACCATGAGGTGATTGACACTTCAGCGAAGAAAATCGTTGAAACTGTTGAACGCACTGGCGCAACTGTCGCAGGCCCTGTTCCGCTGCCTACTGAGAAAAACACTTACTGTGTTATTCGCTCTCCGCACAAATATAAAGATAGTCGCGAGCACTTCGAGATGCGCACCCACAAGCGCCTAATTGACATCATCGATCCAACACCTAAAACTGTTGATTCCTTGATGCGTCTTGATTTACCAGCTGGCGTTGACATTGAGATCAAGCTTTAAGGGAATATAAAAATGACAACTACGCAATCAAGATCATCTGCCATTAAAGGCATCTTGGGTACGAAGCTGGGCATGACTCAAGTTTTTGATTCCCAAAATAAAATTGTGCCAGTAACTGTTATTGAGGCTGGCCCATGTGTTGTTACACAAATTCGCACTCTTGAAAAAGATGGTTACACCGCTGTGCAATTAGCATTTGGCGGCATTGAGCCACGCAAGATTTCAAAGCCACTTGCTGGTCAATTTGCAAAAGCTGGTGTTACCCCACGCGCTGAGGTTGCCGAGCTACGAATCTCTTCAACTGATGGATATTCAGTAGGGCAAGAATTAAAGGCTGATGTATTTGCAGCTGGTGAAATTGTTGATGCCACTGGTACATCAAAAGGAAAAGGAACTGCTGGTGTTATGAAGCGCCATGGTTTCTCTGGTATTGGTGCAGCGCACGGTGTTGATAAGAAGCACCGTATGTCAGGTTCGATTGGTAACAGAACTACACCAGGACGTGTATTTAAAGGTAAGCGAATGATGGGTCGCATGGGTATTGATACCGTGACAACTCAAAATCTTTTGGTGCACTCAGTTGATGCTGCAACCAACAAGATATTAGTTCGCGGATCTGTACCAGGTGCAATTGGTGCCACAGTGTTTATTCGCACAGCAGCAAAGATGACTGCAGCTGAAACTGTTAATACAAAGGTTGGTGCCTAATGTCATTGAAAATTGAAGTTAAAGATATTGCTGGAAAGCCAACTGGATCAATTGATCTGCCAGCAGCAATATTTGATGTGCAAGCAAATGTGCCATTGATTCACCAAGTTGTAGTTGCGCAATTAGCAGCAGCTCGCGCTGGAACTCACAAGGCTAAAAACCGTGGTGAGGTTTCTGGTGGTGGAAAGAAGCCATTTAAGCAAAAGGGAACAGGTCGTGCTCGTCAGGGTTCAACACGTTCACCAAACCAACGTCATGGTGGAGTAGCGCACGGTCCAGTACCTCGTAAGTATGACCAACGCACACCAAAGAAAATGATTGCAGCAGCGCTGAAGGGTGTTCTTTCAGATCGCCAACGCGCATCTCGCATCCATGCAGTTAGCGGAATTGTGGAGGCAACTACAACTAAGGCTGCCATTACTGCAGTTCGTCAATTCTCTGATCGTAAGAATTTATTAGTTGTGTTGTCACGAACTGAGAATGCAGCTTGGCTTGCACTTAGAAATCATGATGATCTACACCTAATCGTTAATGATCAATTAAATGCATATGATGTTTTGGTTTCAGATGATGTGATCTTCTCAGAGGGCGCACTTCGTGACTTTATTGCCGGTCCTGCAACTGGAAAAGGTGCAACAGCTGTTGCCCGTGAGAGTGAAGTAGGAGTATCCGCATGAAAAACTATCGCGACGTATTACTAGCACCTGTTGTTTCTGAAAAGTCTTACTCATTGCTAGATGGCAATAAGTACACATTCTTAGTAGCACCGGATGCCAACAAAACTGAAATCAAGATTGCAGTTGAAAAAGTTTTTGGCGTAAAGGTATTAAGTGTTAACACCATGAACCGTGAGGGTAAGCGCAAGCGAACTGCAATCGGTTTTGGAAAGCGTAAAGATACAAAGCGTGCGATTGTGCATGTGGCAGCCGGACAACGGATCGACATCTTTGGAGGACCAGTCTCCTAAGCGGGGATTGGGACTTAATTAGGAATAGGGAGAAGATAAATGGCACTGCGTAATCTCAAGCCGACCACACCTGGTCAGCGCGGAGCAAGCGTTCCTGATTTTGAAGAGATCACTCGTCAAAAGCCAGAGAAATCTTTAGTTCGCCCAATCAATTCCAAGGGTGGCCGTAACGCAACAGGTCGAGTAACTATGCGCCATCAAGGTGGCGGACATAAGCGCGCCTACCGATTAATTGATTTTGTTCGCAATGATAAAGATGGCATTCCAGCAAAGGTTGCCCAAATTGAATACGATCCAAACCGTACTGCAAACATTGCTCTTCTTCACTTTGCCGATGGCGAGAAGCGCTACATCATTGCACCAGATGGTTTAACTCAAGGATCTCCAATTGAAAATGGCGCATCAGCTGATATTAAGCCTGGTAATAACTTGCCACTTCGTAATATTCCAGTTGGAACAATGATTCATGCAATTGAACTTCGTCCAGGTGGCGGCGCCAAAATTGGTCGCTCTGCTGGATCTGCAGTTCAGTTAGTTGCAAAAGATGGACCATACGCACAACTTCGTATGCCATCTGGTGAAATTAGAAATGTTGATGTTCGTTGCCGTGCAACTGTTGGCACAGTTGGAAATGCTGAACAATCAAATAGAAATTATGGAAAAGCCGGACGTATGCGATGGAAGGGCAAGCGCCCATCTGTTCGTGGTGTTGTTATGAACCCAGTTGATCACCCACATGGTGGTGGTGAAGGTAAAACCTCTGGTGGTCGTCACCCAGTTTCACCTTGGGGTCTACCTGAAAAGCGCACACGTAAGAAAAAAGCTAGCGATTCATTAATTGTCCGTCGTCGCAAGTCCAACAAGAAGAGATAAGGGGGGATCTTAAGATGCCACGTAGTTTAAAGAAGGGTCCTTTCGTTGATCTTCATCTATCTAAAAAGGTAGAGGAACAAAATGCGAAGAACACTAAGAATGTTATTAAAACTTGGTCACGTCGCTCAATGATTACACCAGACATGATTGGTCACACCATTGCAGTTCATGATGGTCGCAAGCATGTGCCAGTTTTTGTTACTGAAGCAATGATCGGTCACAAGCTTGGTGAGTTTTCACCAACTCGTACCTTCAAAGGTCACTCTCGTGCTGATGGAAAGGCGGTAGTAAGTGAGTAACATCGATACTACTTCTGCATTGGTATCTCGCGCAGTTCTGCGTGATTTCCGTGCCACACCACAAAAAGCACGTCGTGTTGTAAATCTTGTTCGTGGACAACGTGCTGATAACGCACTAAACATGATGAAGTTTGCTAACCAACCAGAGCTTGGCGCTGCGATCTACACGTTAATTGTCTCCGCTGTTTCAAGACGATCTAGCTCCTTTTGGGAACGATCGCGAAGAGTTTTAAGCTCACGCTCGCCAGCTTCGCGCACCTTACGGCGGGCATCTGCCTTTGC
>KB900602.1 GCA_000378905.1 actinobacterium SCGC AAA028-A23 | reverse complement strand
TTTTAAGAAGACATCAAGGAGATCTGATTCTTTAGGGATTTCAAAGAATTAAATGAAGTTAATGAATAGGTATTACTCTCTACTGGTTAAATAGCCAACGTTCGAGAGCAAACCCCAACAAGAATTAAAAAGTTGTTACTGGGCAAGTAAGAGTTCTAGTGATTCCAGCAACAGTTTGAACTTTAGCCAAAACAGTGCGACCTAAATCCTCCATGCTTGCAGATTCAGCTCGCATAATTACGTCGTATGGACCGGTCACTCCTTCAGCAATAGTGACTCCTGCAATTGCTGAGACAGCTTTTGCCACACTTGAAGCCTTACCGACTTCGGTTTGAATCAAAATATAAGCCTGAACAGACATTTTTAGCCTTTCAATCAATCCTTAAGTGTTCGACAATGAACCTTAGCGATAATAAAGGGTAGCCTATAGCGAGTTAATTGGGGAGTGCCATTGATTGAGTCAGAAGCTGGTCTAGTTGAACGCTTACGCGAACTTTTCCAAACCTCCTTTGCCCAAGGGGTAGAGGTAGGTATTGGTGATGATGCCGCGGTGATTTCTGCTTCAAGCAATAAACTGGTTGCGACTTTAGATATTGCAATTGAAGATGTGCATTTTAAATCTTTATGGTCTTCACCATTTGAAATAGGTGCGAAATTGACCACCGCCAATCTGGCCGACTTATTTTCTATGGGCGCTACCCCTAAATACTTACTAGTTGGAGCAGCTATTTCTGAAATAAACAATTCAGAAGTTATCACCGAGCTTGCCCAGGGCATTAGATCTGTTGCCGATAAATTTGAGGTTTCAGTTATAGGTGGTGATTTGAGCAAGTCAGAAAAAATGAGTTTGAGTATTACGGCACTAGGTGAGATAGCTAGAGATCCAATAACTCGCAGCGGTGCATCTGCAGGTGATCTAATTTACCTAAGTGCACTTCCAGGATTATCAGCTGCAGGGCTTGTAATACTAGAAAGAGGTTTAGATCGACCTAAGTATGTTGTTCAAGCGCACTTGAATCCAAAACTGGTTGCTCCGATAAAGCTAATGGAGGTTGCCTCTGCCATGAGTGATATCAGTGATGGATTGGTAAGTGATGCAAGAAATATTGCAAGGGCATCAAAGGTTGATTTGAATTTTGATACCAACGCGCTTGAAGCTTCTCCTGATTTTAAAGATCTAGGAGAGTTAGCAACAGAGTTAGGTGTGGATGTGTATGACTGGATTTTGTCTGGCGGTGAGGATCATTTCTTTATTGCCACAGTTCCAGAGAAATATGCCGACAAAAACCTTGGTATTCAGGTTGGAAAAGTAGTTGCAGGAAGCGGATTAATTACGATTGATGGAGTGCAAACTCAAAGAGCTGGTTACCAGCACTTTTAAACTAGCGAGAGACCTTGCCAGCTTTCAGGCAGGAAGAGCAAACATTCTTACGCTTTGTTTGACCATTGATGATCGTGCGAATCTTTTGAATATTTGGATTCCAACGGCGACGGGTAGCACGCTTTGAGTGGGAGACATTATTGCCAAAGCTTGGGGCTTTGCCACAGATATCGCAGACTGAAGACACTTTATTTACTCCCTTATATTCGCAGAACTACTAACTAGAGGCGAAAGATTACCTTGAGAGGGTATTAATTGGCTAATCCAGTGGGTAATTACGCACAGATTGCCATTAGGCGTTAGATACTTCCACTATGGCCGACCTATCTACACGATTAACAAATATCGTCGGCGACCGGACTGCGCAGGTTCTAGACAACTCCTTTGGGATATCAACTGTCAATGATTTATTGCGTCACTATCCAAGGCGATATGTGGTGCGCGGTGAATTAACAGATATCTCAACTTTGGTTGCTGATGATGAGGTCACGATTTTGGCCGAGATCGAAGCGGTTAAGTTAAGAAGAGCAAATGGTAAGAACATTCTTGAAGTAATTGTCACAGATGGCAGCGCTAATTTATCTTTAACTTTTTTCAACCAGGCTTGGCGGGAGAAGGATCTTAGAGCAGGACGAGTTGGCCTATTTGCTGGAAAAATTGGAGTGTTTAAAGGTAGACGCCAGTTATCTCATCCAGATTATCAATTGATTCCAGACGGGGATAATGTTGACGAAGCGGTTGCCGAGTTTGCTGGCAAGTTTCTGCCGGTTTACCCAGCCACGGCAAAACTTCCTTCTTGGAAAATTATGCAGTGCATGAAGCTAGCGCTGGATTCTTTGGATGATTTTCCAGATTACCTACCTTCTGAAATTGCTCAGCAATTTGCTTATCCAATTTTAAAAAAAGCATTTTTAGATATACATCAACCACCAGATCTGCAAAGTGCTGAAAATGCTCGAAATCGCCTGACCTTTGATGAGGCACTGCTTCTCCAACTTCTCCTTGGCCAACGCAGAGCAGAGATTGTTAAATTAAGTACAAAATCGCGTACACCAAATACTCGTCTCTTAGTTGCTGCCTTTGAGAAAACTCTGCCATTTGAATTCACGGCTGGACAATCTGCGGTTAATGATGAGATTGAAAAGGATCTTTCAAATAATTATCCAATGCACCGACTATTGCAAGGTGAGGTCGGATCTGGAAAAACTGTTGTGGCATTGCGAGCGATGCTCTCGGTGGTCGACTCCGGTGGTCAGACTGCCTTATTGGCGCCAACTGAAGTATTAGCGCAGCAGCATTATCGAACCATTACGCAATTACTTGGAAAACTTGCCCAAGCTGGAACTTTAGAGGCAAGTGATATTGGCACAAAGGTTGAGTTATTAACTGGTTCATTAAGCACAGCTGAAAAGAAATTGATTCACTCTAATTTGGCCTCAGGTGAAACTGGAATTGTAATCGGAACTCATGCCCTAATTTCTGATGGCGTAGTTTTTAAAGATTTGGGCTTAGTAGTAGTTGATGAACAACATCGTTTCGGAGTTGAGCAAAGAGATGCCTTGCGAATGAAGGCAAAACAACCACCTCATCTTTTGGTAATGACAGCAACACCAATTCCACGAACTGTTGCAATGACTGTTTTTGGAGATCTTGATATTTCAACTTTAAAGGAGTTGCCAAAGGGTCGCGTTGCTATTTAACCAGTAGAGAGTAATACCTATTCATTAACTTCATTTAATTCTTTGAAATCCCTAAAGAATCAGATCTCCTTGATGTCTTCTTAAAACCAGCGAATCATTCCAATAATTCCAGCTGTAGCATAAAAGAATTGAAGAAAAAGAATTCCTTTGTGCTTACCCAAGAACGCCCACACACCGATAAAAGCTGAAGAAGCCAAAAGTAATGTAAAGCCAATAAACTCTGCGCCAATATTTGCCGCGACAAGAAGTGAGTAAACAATTGCGGTGACTACACCTAACCATTCAAATATCTTTGCTTTGCTCAGCGTTTTCATCTCACCCCCCTACTTTCATAGCCGTTGCATTACAAACACTTTCCAACTCCGCAAATGTGGTTGGAAAAACTGCATGTGGATGTCCTGCTGCTGCCCACACTACTTCATAATCTGCCAATGCAGTATCAATTAAAGTAACGGCGGGAGGGTTTAGCCAGCCAATAGGTGATACTCCGCCGATAGAAAACCCGGAGCTAGCTTTAACATAATCTGCATCAACTCTTCCTAACTCACCCATACCCAGCTTTGCTGCAACCAACTCGGTATCAACGCGATGTCTACCTGAGGTAATTACCAATAATGGAGAATTATCAGGGAGCTTAAAAATAATTGACGAGGCAATTTGTCCAACCTCAATACCCAATCCGTTAGCGGCCTCAGCTGCACTCTTTGCAGTTTCTGAAAGTATTTTTACTTCACCTTTAATTTGATTCTCTGCTAATGCTGCAAGCACTCGTTTAACCGCTTGCTTTTCTAGAATTCCATCCATTTGATTATCGAGTGATGCTACTTGATCTATTTTTAGCAGTTTGAATGAGTTTGGTAATTAGCAGTTGATAATTTATGCCGCTGTTTTCAATTAACTTTGGATAAACTGACATGGGCGTGAAGCCAGGCATAGTGTTAATTTCATTAATAATTACTTTACCTTCACTTGAGTAGAAGAAATCAACTCGAGCTAAACCTTCACAACCTGCAGCTTCAAATGCAATTAATGCTGCTTGTTGGATTTGGCGGGAAGCCTCCTCCGGCAAATCAGCAGGCAAAATTAATTGCATAGAATCATCTAGGTATTTAGCTTGAAAATCATAGAATTCAAATTTGTTTGAGATAAGAATTTGACCCACCTTGGAAACTGTAATTTTGTCATCAGCCTGAAGAACTGCACACTCTATTTCTTTTCCTACGATAGCTTGTTCGATAATTACCTTGGTATCAAAATCCAGTGCGTGCTCTACAGCCGCTGCTAATTGGCTTAATTCCTTTACCTTTGTTGTGCCACGACTTGAACCACTTCGAGCTGGTTTAACAAATAATGGGAGTTTCAAAGTGCTTGGTAGTTCAAAGTCTTTGGAGGTAACAACTATTCCAGGGGCCACATTTAAACCAGCGGAGGCAAATATTGGCTTTGCATAAGATTTGTCCATGCAAACTGCGCTAGCCAAAACTCCTGAGCCAACATATTTAATACCGATCATTTCAAGTAAACCCTGAATAGTTCCATCTTCGCCATAAGGCCCATGCAGTATTGGAAAGGCGACATCAATCTCTAAGTTTTTACCACCAGAAAATAACCCTTGACTGGTTACATTAATTTCAACACCAGATTCAGGCACAACCGGTAGTGCACCGTTGATAATTGCAAAATTAGTATCACTAGGAAGTAACAACCACCTTCCACTCTTGGTGATACCGATCAACACTGGTTCAAATTGGGCTCTATCTAGTGCGTTTAAAATTCCATTGGCTGAAACACAGGAGATTTCATGCTCGCTACTTTTTCCACCACAAATTATGGCAATCTTTAACTTACTCATTCAATCTCAGCCTTAATGCTCACAGTCATTATTCGATTCATGGCATCTTTTGGATTTAGTGTTCCGGCCACCACATCAGATACAGCCTCAATGATTGGAACCTCAATTCCCACCCGATGTGCCAGCTCTAAAATTGCACTTGCAGAATAAACTCCTTCAACTGTTTTAACTACCTGCGCGCGGGCCTTAGTTATTGAGCCAGATTTTCCTAATACTTCACCAAAACTTCTGTTTCTAGATAATGGTGATTGCGCACTTGCGACCAAGTCGCCAATGCCTGCAAGACCCAAGAAAGTAAGTGGATTTGCTCCATAGGCTGCACCTAATCTTGCAACTTCAGAAAGACCGCGCGTAATCATTAAGCCTTGTGTGTTTTCTCCATATCCCATACCAACTGCAATTCCAACGGCAAGAGCAATAACGCTTTTAGCTGCCCCTGCAAACTCACATCCGATTAAATCGCTTGAAGGATAAATTCTGAAGTAATTAGTTGCAAAGATCTCCTGCATTAACTCAATGTTTACTGGATTCTCAGATGCGGCAACTGCACCAGCTGGTTGTCGCATAATGATTTCATTGGCCAAGTTTGGACCTGTAATTAAGCCAAATTGTGATTTATCAAGTCCCAAAACCTCTTGGGCAACCTCAGTCATTCTTAATTGGGTATTAACCTCAATACCTTTTAAAGTACTAATTACCGGCAAATCCTTTGGGAAAAAACCTTTCCACTCCTCAAGATTTTCGCGCAAAGTTTGAGATGGAATTGCCAATAAAATTACGTCGGCAAACTCTAAAACCGCTTTAATATCTGTGGTTGCTTTCAATTCCCGAGGAAGATCAATTCCTTTTAGAAATCTGCGATTGGTGTGTCTGCGATTTATCTCCCGAACAACTTTCTTGTTTCGACCCCAAATTAATACTTGCTGCCCAGAGTCAACCATCACCTGTCCAAGGGTTGTTCCCCATGCACCAGATCCAAGAACGGCAATCTTTTTCATTTCTTGTCCTTCTTAAAATTGCCAATGCGGGGCAGATTTGATTTACGTGGATCAAAAACTTCAGCTGGTGCACTCTCTCCACGCAAGCCTTCAAGAAGATTTGTAACCGCTTGCATTACATAAGCTGTTGCCTCCTCTAGGGCAATTGGATCTTCAGCTCTTCCCTGCCACTTAGAAAAATCTAGTGGCTTTCCAGCAATGACTTTCACTTTAGTTCGAGGGAAAAATTTTGGTTTCTTGCTGTAGGCGGGCAGAATTTTTTGAGCTCCCCACTGCGCACATGGAATCACTGGTACTTGTGTAAGGATGGCAAGACGGGCAATACCTGTCTTGGCCTTCATCGGCCAATAATTTTGATCCCGCGTTAATGTGCCCTCGGGATAAACGCCAAGCAAATGTCCTGCTTTCAAAAAAGCTATCGCATGTTGAAGTGAGTTAGATGCGTTTGAAGTCTCTCGCTCAACTGGAATCTGGCCAGCACCAAGTAACACTCTGCCGATGATTGGCAATTTAAATAATGATGCTTTACCTAAGTAACGTGGGGCTCTGCCATTGTCATATAGAAAATGTGTGAAAATAAGTGGATCAATATAAGAGATGTGGTTACAAACAGCGATTGCTGCGCCAGATTTTGGAAGGTTCTCAGCACCTTGCCAATCTCGCTTGGCAATGAGATTTAGAATCGGTCGCATAACAGTTGCGCCAAATCTAAACCAACCTGTTACGCCAAGAGGATTGCCCGATGGAGGTGCATAAGAAATCTTCAACTCTGTAGACACTGCATAATTCTACGACCAATCATTGAATTGGGTGTAAATGAGCGTAAAAAAGCGGGACCCCACGCATGAGATCCCGCTTTTTCAATTACTTAATTAGCGACGCTTTGACTTCTTCGCTTTCTTTGCAGGTTTGCGAGAAACCTTCTTTGCCTTTCCAACTTTCTTAACAGCCTTTGCAGCCTTTGCTGGAGCAGCCTTTGCAGGAGGTGTTGGAGCTGGTCCTAATTTACGTGCACCAGAAATAACCTCTTTCAAACCTTTAGCAGCTAAGAAACGAACCTTCTTGCTTGCTTTGATTTGAATTGTCTCGCCGGTAAATGGGTTACGTCCCTTACGTGCTGGACGATCTACTTTCTTAAACTTACCGAAATCATTAATCATTACATCTTCGCCCTTTGAGATATTGCGAACGATCGCATCAAATACAACCTCAACAGCGCGAGCAGCTTCTTTCTTACTATCACCAAATTGTGGTGCTAGATAAGCGATGAACTGGGCCTTGTTCATTTGATCCCCTTATTTTTAAGCGTAAACATTAAGCATTTGCTTAACTGAGGGTTAATCTATGGGGTGAGTGATGAAAGTTTGCTTAATCAGTTGGGTGTGTCGCACCCAAATTCTTATTTAAAATCAAGGTTTTTAGCGATTTAAACGCAACTCTAAATAATTACTTTAGAGTTTTGAACTAGAGAATTGGCAATGTTTTAGGCTTAAAACTCGCTCTTTTTTCTTCAAACTTTGAAACCTCATCGATTTTGGTAAAGGTCAAACCAATGTCATCGAGACCTTCCATCAGGCGCCATCTGGTGTAATCATCGATTGTAAATGTGAGGGTTTTACCTTCATAGGAAACTGTTTTACTCTCAAGATCTACAGTTATTTGAGTATCAGCACTCTTTTCGATTGTTTGCCAGATATTTTCAATCTCATCTTGCGTCAAAATCACAGTCAGCAATCCCATCTTCTGAGAATTGCCACGGAAGATATCTGCGAATCTACTTGAGAGAACTACCTTGAAACCATAATTTTGAAGTGCCCAAACTGCATGCTCTCGGGATGACCCAGTACCAAAATCTGGACCAGCTACCAATATGGTGGCATTTTTAAACTGTGGTTGGTTTAGTACAAAGCTAGGGTCATTTCGCCAGGCTGCAAATAATCCATCTTCAAAGCCACTTTTTGTAATTCGCTTCAAATACACCGCAGGGATGATTTGATCGGTATCAACATTGCTTCGACGAAGTGGCAATGCACTTCCTGAATGCTTTATGAATTTTTCCATTTTACAAATCCGCCGGTGATGCCAAAGTGCCCTTTAATGCTGTAGCTGCTGCTACTAATGGACTTACCAAGTGAGTACGACCGCCTTTACCTTGGCGACCTTCAAAGTTTCTATTACTTGTTGAGGCTGCTCGCTCACCTGGTTTTAACTGATCTGGATTCATTCCCAAACACATAGAACATCCAGCACTTCGCCATTCAGCGCCGGCATCAAGAAAGACTTTATCTAATCCTTCAGATTCAGCTTGCAATCTGACGCGAGCAGAGCCAGGCACTACCAATAATCGAAGTGATGAAGCAATTTTCTTTCCCTTAATAATGGATGCTGCTGATCGTAAATCTTCAATTCGACCATTTGTACATGAACCTAGAAATACCGTATCAACCTTGATTGATTTAAGTGGAGTTCCTGGTTTTAAATCCATATATTCAAGTGCTCGCTCTGCAGCACCGCGATCTTCGGCATTTCCAAAATCACTTGGGTTAGGCACTGATGCACTTAGTGGCAGTCCCTGTCCAGGATTTGTACCCCAAGTAACAAATGGTGCAAGTTCATCGGCATTTAAATTAACCTCTTTATCAAATTTTGCATCTGAATCTGTAGTTAAGGTCTTCCAGTAGGCAACTGCCAAATCCCACTCTGCACCAGTTGGAGCGTGAGGTTTACCTTTAACATAATCAAAGGTTGTTTGATCAGGGGCGATTAATCCAGCTCTTGCACCAGCTTCGATAGACATATTACAAATAGTCATTCTGGCTTCCATTGATAATTCCCGAATAGCACTTCCACGATACTCAAGAATGTAACCTTGACCGCCGCCAGTTCCGATCTTTGCGATTACTGCCAAAATAATATCTTTACTAGTCACTCCAGCCTTAAGGCTTCCTTCAACATTTATTGCCATCGTCTTTGGTCGTAGCAATGGCAAAGTTTGAGTTGCCAATACATGCTCGACCTCGCTGGTGCCAATACCAAAAGCTAATGCACCAAATGCGCCATGAGTTGATGTGTGAGAATCTCCGCAAACAATTGTCATTCCTGGCTGGGTAATACCTAGCTGTGGTCCAACTACGTGCACGATTCCTTGATCAACATCTCCTAAGGAGTGCAGCCTTACACCAAATTCAACACAATTTTTTCGTAGGGTGTCTACCTGTAATTTAGATACTGGATCAGCAATTGGTTTATCGATATTTAAAGTTGGCACATTGTGATCTTCAGTAGCAATGGTTAAATCAGGTCTGCGAACTTTTCGATTTGCAAGACGTAAACCATCAAATGCTTGTGGGCTAGTAACCTCGTGAATTAGGTGCAGATCAATGTAAAGTAAATCTGGTTCACCGGCCGTGGAAGAAACCACATGCTCGGACCAAATTTTCTCTGCTAGCGTCTTACCCATTTTGGATCTAACCCCTTATTTATTTCTCTTAATATTTTCACCCGGATTTGCTTCTCAATAGGTGAGATGGCATTATCAGAGTGTGGACGGTAAGAATAGCGGAGTTGGTGTTTTAGATAAAGCGGTAAAGATTTTGGCAGCCCTAGAGGCAGGACCACAATCCTTAAGCGAGCTTGTTGCATCAACTGGGATAGCAAGGCCAACGGCGCATCGCCTGGCCGTTGCATTAGAACATCACCGACTTGTTAGTCGAGATTTTTCTGGTCGTTTTGTGCTTGGAGCAAGATCTAGCGAACTGGCTGCAGCAGCCGGTGAAGATAAATTATTGGCAGTTGCCTCCCCTGCCCTGACTGCATTGCGCGATGCAACTGGCGAGAGTGCTCAGTTATACCGAAGACAAGGTGATCTTAGAATTTGCGTTGCAACCGCTGAAAGATTAACTGGATTAAGAGATTCTGTTCCTGTTGGCACTGTGTTAACTATGCAAGCTGGCTCTGCTGCACAAATTCTTCTTGCATGGCAAGAGGCCGACAAACTTCATCGAAGTTTGGTTAATGCAAAATTCACAGCCGCAAATCTTTCAGCGGTTAGGCGTCGAGGTTGGGCTCAATCAGTTGGAGAAAGAGAAGCAGGCGTTGCATCTGTGTCTGCACCAGTTCGTGGTCCAAATAATAAAGTTATCGCAGCGGTAAGTATTAGTGGGCCTATTGAAAGATTAAGCAGACAGCCTGGGAGAATTCATGCAGCCGCCGTTGTTGCAACTGCAGCCAGATTAACTGAGCACTTACTTAAAAGCAGTAAGTAATAGATGTAGCTCCGAAGGGATTCGAACCCTCGTAGCTGGCTTGAGAAGCCAGAGTCCTAGGCCACTAGACGACGGAGCCGTACGGTAAAACTTTACATTATCGCTGGGGTACCAGGACTCGAACCTAGACAAGCTGAACCAGAATCAGCTGGGCTACCAATTACCCCATACCCCAAAACTTTTTAGTACTGGATAAGAATACCCTGCACCACAAATTAATTGGAAATTGCCGCCTTAATTCTGGCTATTGAACGCTCCTTGCCCAAAAGTTCCAAAGACTCAAACAATGGCGGTGAAATATGTGAACCGGTTACCGCAATCCGAAGAGCACTAAAAGCGATTCTTGGTTTTAAGCCAAGCTCTTCGATCAACGCCACCCGTAGTACGGATTCAATGGCAACATGATCCCAAGATTGCACAGGCTCAAGTTTAGTCAATGCAACTTTCAAAACATTTTGGGAATCAGGATCAACAATCTTGCCCATTTCATCACCTTCAACTTTGAAATTCTTAACAAACAAAAAGTTCAACATTGTCGGTATCTCAGCTAACTTCACAATTCGCTCTTGAATAATTGGCAGGGCAGATCGGACTACATCTAGCTCTGCTTGAGTTCCAGTAATAACTTTAGCGTTTATCAGGAATGGCAGCGCCCATTTGAGAAATTCATCAATGGTGAGAGCACGAATTTTATCGCCATTAATAGCCTCCAGCTTTTTCATATCAAATCTAGCCGGGCTGCTATTAACTCTTTCAACAGTGAATAACTCAACCAACTCTTGCATCGTAATATTTTCTTTGTCATCTCCAGGAGACCAGCCAAGTAGTGCTAAGTAATTACAGATAGCTTCAGGCAGAAATCCTTGTTCTCTATACCAAGCAATAGACACTTCACCATTTCGCTTAGATAATTTTGCATTATCTTGGCCCATTACAAATGGTAGGTGGGCAAAGATTGGGTACTCACTAGGCTTCAATCCCATTGCCTGATAAACACGAATTTGTCGAGGTGTAGAAGAGAGTAAATCTTCACCTCGTAATACATGGGTGATTTTCATGAGCACATCATCAACAGCAACAGCCAGTGTATAAAGTGGTGAACCATCCGCTCTGGCTAGTACAAAGTCAGGTACATACTTGTGCTCAAACTTAACCTCACCGCGGATAGCATCAACAAATGTTGTTTCGCCATCAGGCATTCGCATTCTGACAACTGGTTTTCTTCCCTGCGACTTAAACTCTTGTATTTGCGTCGCTGACAGATTTCGACATTTTCCGTCATATCCAGGCGCTTGATTATTCTTCATCTGCAATTGGCGTCGCTCTTCTAACTCTTCGCCACTGCAATAACAATGATAAGCATCGCCCTGAGCCAAGAATTTATCTGCCCAAGTTGCGTAGATCTCTAATCGCTGCGATTGAAGGTACGGGCCATACTCGCCACCAACCTCAGGGCCTTCATCCCAATTTAAACCAAGCCACTTCAAAGTATCGATGGCAGCTTGAATATATTGATCGGTAACTCTTTCGGTATCAGTATCTTCAATTCTAAAAATCAACTTACCGCCAGTATGTCTTGCATAAGCCCAATCAAAAAGAGCTGTTCGGATATTTCCGACATGCAAATCCCCAGTTGGCGACGGGGCAAATCTAACTCTTACCGAAGATTTATTGGACACGAGAGGAAACCCTATTGGTTAAAGTGCCTAAGCCGTCAATTGAAACTGAAATTGAAGCTCCCGCGGGCATGGGACCAATACCAGCAGGCGTTCCAGTCAGAATCACATCACCAGGAAGAAGTGTCATTACATTTGAGACAAATTCAATAACTGTAGGAACTTTGAAAATCATCTCAGATAGTTTTGACGATTGCCTTTCTTCACCATTTAGGGTTGCAGAGATTCTCTGATCAATTGGTTCAAACTCAGTATCTACCCAAGGCCCTAGTGGGCAAAAGGTGTCAAAACCTTTAGCTCTACTCCACTGGCCATCTTTTTTCTGCAGGTCTCGAGCGGTGACATCATTTGCGATTGTGTAACCAAAAATTACATCTTTATATTTTGCAGCTGGTACCTCTTTGCAAATTCGACCAATAACAATCGCAAGCTCTACCTCATGGTCCACTCGCTCGCTCATTCTTGGCCAAACAATGGTTTCGTTTGGACCGATTACTGAGGTATTGGGTTTAATGAAAATAACTGGCTCACTTGGAACCACAGAATCCATTTCAGCTGCATGGTCGGCATAATTTTTACCTATACAAACAACTTTGCTTCTAGGAAGAACTGGTGCCAACAACTTAACCTCAGACAATTTCAAAGTTTTATCGTGTGGCACAATTCCAGAAAATATTGGATCACCCTTTAGAAGCAGGATTGAATCTTTCTCATTTAGAACGCCAAATAACGGATCTGTTCCTACGCCTGAATCTGCAGGAGCAGTGAATCTGACAATTCGCATTAGAGCATCTTACAACTGATCTGTAATTTGACTTGCTTCCTCAATTTTTTCCACTAGAACTGTTGCAATTCGATGGCGCCTACCAACTGGTCTCTCCGCGGTTAATTTCCAACCAGGAACGGTAATTGTGCTTCCTGGTATTGGAACTCGACCCAAATGTTTAGCAATTAACCCACCGATGCTATCTACATCTTCAATTTCTTCAGCTGTAAATTGTGAATCGAATTTTTCCGTAAAATCTTCAACATGCAAACGCGCTGAGATTCTAGCTTTACCTTCTGATAACCACTCAACTTCTTCACTTTCATCATCATCGTATTCATCAGCAATTTCACCAACAATCTCTTCAAGAATATCTTCAATAGTTATTAATCCAGCAGTTCCACCATACTCATCCACTACTACTGCCATATGGATTTGATCTCTTTGCATTTGCTTAAGCAATTCATCTGCAGTTTTAGTCTCGGGAACAAAGGTAGCTTTTCTAAGATGCTCTTCTACATTCTCTATTAGCTCGGCATCCCGGTTTTCATGAACCCGTTTTGCAAGATCCTTAACGTAGGCAATTCCAACCACATTATCTAAATTATCTGAGATTACCGGGATACGAGTGAATCCCGATCTAAGGGCTAGCGATAATGCTTGTCTTAAGTTTTTGCCTGATTCGATCCATACCATTTCAGTACGAGGAATCATCAGCTCGCGAACCATTGTTTCGCCAAGATCAAAAACGGAATGAATCATTTCTCGTTCTGATTCCTCCACAAACCCACTCTCACTTGCCTGATCCACTAGATCACGAAACTCCGCCTCAGTAGAAAAAGGTCCTGACTTAAATCCTTTTCCAGGGGTTAGCGCATTTCCAATTTTAATTAGCAAGTTAGTTAGCGGTCCCAGAATTTGAGATAACAAACAAGCAATCGTAATTGCTGACTTTGACCATTTTGGAGCATGTTGTTTACCCATAGTTCTAGGGCCAACGCCAACGATTACATATGAAATTGCAACCATTAAAATAATTGCCTGGGCCAGCGCAAAGCCTTTGTTTGTTCCATTTTCAACAAATGAGGTTGCAACAAGTGCGGTAGCTGTTAATTCACAAGATTTTCGTACGAGTAGAAGCACATTTAAATATCTAGATGGGTTTTCAACAAACAAATCAAAACGTTTCTTGTACTTAGGGCTGGCCTCTACTATTTCTTCAATTAATAGCCTTGATAAAGATGTTAAAGCTGATTCACATCCGGCAAGTAATCCAGCAAACATAAGCAGGATAAATACGACTGATAATTCAGAAATACTCACTTTAATGCTCTCCACTCACCTAGAATCTTTTCTTGCAGGGAAAACATTTCAACCTCATCCTCGATTTCTTCATGATCATATCCAAGAAGATGTAACACCCCATGAACAGCTAAAAGCTCTAATTCTCTTTCAACTGTCTGCTTGCCATTCTTTGCAGCATATGTTGGGCACAAAACAATATCTCCAACTACTCCAGGACCATTGGCAACTGAGTTGGGTTTCATTTCATCCATTGGGAATGAAAGAACATCAGTTGGGCCATCCAGTTGCATCCACTTTAAGTGGAGATCGGTCATTTCAACTTCATCCACAAATCTTATTGAAATTTCAGAGTCTGGATGAATTCCTAATCTACTAAGCGAGTATTCAACAACGGACGCAATCGATTTCTCATTGCACTCATCAGATGAGAGATTTTCTAAGTCAATTTTCATAATTTATAACTCAAACTATTGTTTGAATTGATTATCGATCACCTTTACCGCTTCGTATTGGAAAAGTGCTCTTTGAAATATTTTGATCCCAATTTCCATAAGCTGTGACAATATCTCCTACTAATCTGTTTCGAACGACATCTTCTGCATTCAAGTACATAAAAGAAATATCCTCTACGCCCGTCAATACATCTTGAACGATCTTTAATCCAGATTGAGAGTTATTGGGCAAATCAACCTGAGTTACATCACCTGTGACAACCATTTTGGAACCAAACCCAAGTCTTGTTAAGAACATCTTCATTTGCTCGGCAGTAGTGTTCTGAGCTTCATCTAAAATAATAAAAGAATCATTTAGAGTTCTGCCACGCATATAAGCCAATGGTGCAACCTCAATTACACCTGAATTCATTAATCTTGGTATGGCTTCTTGATCAATCATGTCATGCAGAGCATCAAATAGCGGACGTAGGTATGGATCAATTTTTTCATGAAGTGTGCCTGGTAAAAAGCCTAAACGCTCACCGGCTTCAACTGCTGGTCTTGTCAAAATAATTCGATTAACTTGTTTGGCCTGCAAAGATTGAATTGCTTTTGCCATTGCCAGGTAAGTTTTACCAGATCCAGCAGGTCCAATTCCAAAAGTTATCGTATTCTGATCAATAGCATCCACGTATTTTTTCTGGTTTGCAGTTTTTGGCCGAATTGTTTTTCCACGATTACTTAAAATATTAAGTGACAATACTTCAGCTGGGTGCTCTGTCGGATCTTGCTTAATCATGTCTATTGAACGACGAACTAAATCTGCCGTTAAGTTTTGTCCACCTCGTAAAATCGCAATTAGTTCTTCAACTAAGTTAACAAACTGTTTGGCTTGATCAGGTTCACCTGCAACATAAATCTCATTACCTCTAACAGTCACAGATAGTTGTGGGAAACGATTTTCTAAAATTCGTAAATTACTATCGGCAGGCCCAACCAAAGTGACCATGGGAAATGCTGCCGGTACTTTAATGACTAAGGGGTCCATTGCTGCAATTCTATATTTAACCAGGTGGCCAAGCGAATGAACGGCCGCCTAGTAGGTGCAAATGAGCGTGAAAGACCGACTGGCCTGCCCCGGCTCCAGTGTTTACATTGGTTCGGTAACTATCCAAACCAAGTTCTGATGCAATTTCACCAGCAGTTTTAAATATTTCACCAGCTAACTCAAGGTTTGACTGTGCCACCTCTGCCATATTTGCAAAATGCTGATTAGGAATTATGAGTATATGAGTTGGTGCTTGGGGCGTGATGTCATTGAATGCCGTAATTAAATTAGTGGATTTAACGATAGAGGCAGGAATTTGACCGGCAACAATTTTACAAAATAAGCAATCCATTACTACCACCTACCTAACCTTGTTTGAAGAGCTGCAATTGCAGCAAATCCAGCATGGGCCGATCGCAAAACTGTACTACCCAACCTAACAACTTGGCCCCCTGCTTGCGTAAAAATCCCTAATTCTGATTCTGTTATGCCACCTTCAGGGCCAATCACTAGATAAACACAATCTAGTTTTTCATCCACCTCTTGGTGAGAAAATTGGATGTTTGCAGACTCATGGAAAATAAATCCCCTGCTATTTTGAGTGAATAACTTCGAAATTTCATTGGTGTTCATCACTTTATTTAGCTCAGGCAAGCGAACTTGGCGGGCCTGCTTACATGCCTCTTTAATTCCAATTTCCCATTTGGAATAAGAGTCTGATTGCCATTTACTAATCGATCTTTCTGATTGCCAGGGAATTATTCGATCTACCCCTGCACCTACGGCCAACTCAAGCATTTCCTTATTTCGATCAGATTTCGTTACAGCTTGAACCAATACTATTTCTGGAGTAACTACCGTACTTGCTCCCCGATCAGAAATAGCTATTGTGAGTTTTTTCTTCTCAATTTCAGTTATTGGTCCTGAAACCCAAGAACCTTTGCCATCTGAAATTTTAATCTGCTCGCCGAGATTAAGACGTAATACTTTGCTGGCATGGTGCGCTTCATCACCAAGAAGATCTTGAGTTGAACCTGTGCTGATTTGATCTGCAAAGAACAAGGAAAGCATCAGCGGAATGCGTTTCTTAACTTACCAAAAAAACCTTGATCGCTATTGGTGTGAACTAAGACCTTACTTCCATCTTCATTTCTTAGCTGAGCAAATTTCTTCATTAGTTCAGTTTGCTCTCGAGTTAACTTCCCTGGAATTACGACTTCAACATGCACTATCAAATCTCCGCGCCCACCACCTCGAAGTCTGGTTACACCTAGGCCTTTCAAAGTGAATGTTGAGTCACTTTGGGTTCCTTCTTTAATATCGACTTTTTGAGGTCCATCAAAGGTATCAATACTTACGGTCGTACCTATCGCTGCAGAGCTCATCGGAATAGCAATTGATATGTGCAAATTATTTTCATCTCGCAGTAAATACTCATGAGGAATTTCAACTATTTCAACATACAAATCTCCTGAGGTTCCACCACCAGGGCCAACTTCACCTTGCCCACTTAATTGAATTCGGTTTCCAGTTTCAACACCAGCAGGTATTTTGATTGGAATACTTTTGCGTGCCCTAACTCTTCCATCGCCTGCGCATTCTGTGCAGGGATCAGAAATAACCGAACCAAAACCTTGGCAACTTGCACAGGGCCGACTTGTCATTACCTGTCCAAGAATTGAACGGGCCACTTGTTGAGTTTCTCCTCTACCTTTGCAAATATCACAAGTTCTAGGTCTTGAATTATTCGCACATCCACTTCCACCACATTTTGTGCAAACTATTGCAGTGTCAACATTTAAATCTCGCTCGCAACCAAAAACAGCTTCCTTTAGATCAACTTCAACTCTAATAAGTGCATCTTGTCCTGGCCTAGTTCTTGGACGCGGTCCGCGCTGTTGTCCTCCTCCAAAGAAGGCATCCATAATGTCGCCAAAACCGAAATTAGAATTACCAAAACCCGAACCAAAACCACTTCCACCAATATCGTAATTCTGGCGTTTATCTGGATCGCTGAGGATCTCATATGCAGCGGTTATTTCCTTGAACTTATCCGCCATCTTCGGATCCGGATTTACATCTGGATGAAAGCTCCTAGCAAGTTTTCTATACGCCTTCTTGATCTCATCAAAACTGGCATCTCTATCTACGCCCAGTGTTTCGTATAGATCGCCCATAAACTATTTATTCTCAGTAAGGAATCGTCCAACATAATTAGCAACCGCATTCACAGCTGAAATTGATGAGGCATAATCCATACGAGTTGGGCCTAAGATTCCAAGTGCACCAACATTTGCATATCCAACCTTGACCAAGCTTGTTTTTCTTAAACTTTTCTCGCTTTGCTCATCACCAATTTGAACTTTAACTGAAGAATCTGTGCCTGAAAGCAATCTCAACAAAACCACTTGCTCCTCTAGTGCTTCAAGAATTGGATGAATACTGGTAGAAAGATCTTGGTTTGCTCTCGCCAAATTTGATGCACCAGCAAGCACAACTTTTTCCTCTGGTTGTTCTATAGCCATTTCAATTAAAGTTGTAATAATTACAACAATGTTTGACTTATCACTGCCTCTATAGCTCGAACTTAGACTCTCTAACTTGCTTGCGACATTTGAAAGTGACTGGGTGGAGATTAATGAATTGACCTTTTTGTGTAAGTCTGAAAGTGAGCCTTCTGTGATTTCATAAGCAAGTTCAACCATTCGTTGCTCCACGCGTCCAGTGTCAGTGATTAAAACAATCATGATTCTATTTGGGTTTAATAACACTAATTCGATATGCCGAACCTTTGCTTTAATCAAAGATGGATACTGCACTACAGCAACTTGCTTGGTGACTTGAGCCAATAACCTGACGGTGCGAGAAATTACATCATCTAAATCAGTTGCTCCATCTAAGAAGTTCTCTATGGCTTTACGTTCAGCATTTGAAAGAGGTTTAACTTCAGCTAGTTGATCAACAAATACTCGGTAACCTTTATTGGTCGGAATTCTTCCAGCGCTCGTGTGCGGCTGAGTAATTAAACCAGCATCCTCTAGCAACGCCATTTCATTTCTAATTGTGGCTGGCGATACACCTAATCCCGCGCGAGTAGCCAAAGTCTTAGAACCAACTGGTTCCTCTGTAGCAACATACTCATCCACAATCGCTTTTAGGATTTCAAGTTGCCGTCCTGGCATCGCATTACTCATAAGCAAAAGGTACTACAAGAGGATTTTTCTAAGAATTCGATCAGCAATTAATCGCCCATTTAGGGTCAATGAGGCGCGACCTAGATTCCAATTAGCGCGATCTAAATGGCCACTTTCTACAAACTCAGATAGTTCTGATAACTGAATTTGATTCAAAGTTTGCTTCTCAATTCCGGAAGGTAATCTAAGGAGAAGCATTAACCGCTCACTTTCAATCTGATCTTTTTTAAGTACTTCAGAATCAGCAACTGCTGATTGTTTATTTTGAATTCTCTCTTTATATAGATTTGGGTGCTTAACATTCCAGAATCTTTTACCATTTAAATGTGAGTGTGCACCAGGCCCAGCACCCCACCAGTTATCTCCATTCCAATAAGCCATATTATGTTTACTCTCAGAGCCAGGTTTAGACCAATTACTTAACTCATACCACTCAAATCCTGCTTCTTTAAATGCTTTGTCAGCGATCAAGTATTTATCTGCAACTAAATCATCATCGACTTCTGGAACCTCACCACGTTTGATTTGTGCTGCCAGCTTCGTTCCTTCTTCAATAATTAGTGCATAAGCTGAGATATGCGTAATTGGTAACGCTAGTGCAGAATCTATGGAGGTTTGCCAATCTGTGATTGATTCACCGGGTGTGCCATAAATCAAATCAACTGAAATTTCAGATATTCCCACTTCGTTGGCCCAAGTTGTCGCTTGCGCTAAGTTCTCTGGTTTGTGAGTTCTATCTAAAGTGGCAAGTACATGTGGAACGGCAGATTGCATGCCAAATGAAACTCTATTAATCCCAATTTTTTTGAAATTCTCTAAACTAACTTTAGTTACCGTGTCCGGGTTGCACTCTAAGGTAATTTCTGAGTTAAGTGGTAAATCAAACTCATTCTTAATCTTTGATACAACTCTTCCAATATCATCTGGCTGCATAAGTGAAGGAGTTCCGCCCCCAAAAAATATGGAAGGAACCGTAATTTCTCCAACAATTTGCTCGCGTACTGAATCTATTTCTTGAAGCAGTAGATCTATGTAAGAGTTTGATATCTGTTCAAGCCCCGCTGAAATCTTTAATTCCGCAGGGGTATAGGTATTAAAGTCGCAGTAGCCGCATCGCTTTACGCAATATGGAATGTGAATGTAAAAGGCAAGATTCACTTACTTTTTCTTTTCACTCACTTTATCTGAATCAGTTGTTAAAGCGGCAATAAAGGCTTCCTGCGGAACCTCAACACGGCCAACCATCTTCATTCTCTTCTTACCCTCTTTTTGCTTCTCCAAAAGTTTTCGTTTACGTGTGATATCGCCGCCATAACATTTGGCTAGTACATCTTTTCTGATGGCTCTAATGTTTTCACGAGCGATAATCTTTGCACCGATTGCAGCTTGGATTGGCACCTCAAATTGTTGACGTGGAATCAATTCACGAAGTTTTTCCGTCATCTTAACGCCGTATGAATAAGCTTTATCTCGATGAATGATTTGGCTGAAAGCATCTACTTTTTCACCTTGGAGCAAGATATCTACTTTAACTAGGTCACCTGCTTCTTCACCAATTGGTTCATAATCAAGTGAGGCATAACCTCTAGTTCTGGACTTTAATTGATCAAAGAAATCAAAAACAATTTCGGCAAGCGGTAATGTGTAGCGAATTTCAATTCTGTCTTCTGATAAATAGTCCATGCCTTTTTGAATGCCTCTGCGCTGCTGGCAAAGCTCCATAATCGTTCCGATGAACTCACTAGGTGCCAATATTGTTGCTTTGACGATTGGTTCCTGAACCTCTGCAACTTTCCCATCCGGATATTCAGAAGGATTAGTAACTACTAACTTCTTGCCATCATCTAGCGTTACGTTATAAACCACGCTAGGAGCAGTTGAGATTAGCGTTAATCCAGCTTCGCGTTCTAATCGCTCACGAACAATTTCCATATGCAATAGTCCTAAGAAGCCACATCTAAAACCAAAACCTAACGCGGCTGAAGATTCTGGCTCAAAAACTAATGCAGCATCATTAAGTTGCAACTTATCTAATGCTTCACGCAACATCGGATATTCAGCACCATCTAAAGGAAATAAACCGGAGAAAACCATAGGTTTTGGATCTTTATATCCAGCTAATGCCACTGTCGTAGGGTTGTTGTAAGTAGTTACGGTATCTCCAACTCGTGACTGTCTTACATCTTTAACACCGGTAATTAAATAACCAACTTCGCCAACACCTAAACCATTTCCAGCAATTGGTTCAGGAGAAATCACGCCAACTTCCAACATTTCATGGCGAACTCCAGTAGAGAACATTTGAATTTGATCTCGTGGCGATAAATGTCCATCAACAACTCTTACATAGGTAACAACGCCACGGTAGGAGTCATAAACAGAATCAAAAATTAAAGCTCTAGTGGGTGCTTTTGGATCTCCGACAGGTGGTGGCATTTGTTTAACTATCTGGTCTAAAAGAACCTCAACGCCCTCGCCAGTTTTGCCTGAAACTCTTAAACAATCCTCCGGCTTACATCCGATCAGATTGGCAAGCTCCTCTGCGAATTTTTCAGGTTGCGCTGCTGGAAGATCAATTTTATTTAGTACCGGAATTATCGTTAAATTATTCTCCATAGCCAGATAAAGATTTGCCAGAGTTTGCGCTTCGATACCTTGTGCACAATCAACAAGCAAGATTGCACCTTCACACGCTGCAAGTGATCGCGAAACCTCATAAGTGAAATCCACATGGCCTGGTGTATCGATCATATTCAAAATGTAATCTTGCCCATCAATACCTGAACGCCAAGGCAATCTAACTGCCTGACTTTTAATTGTAATTCCACGTTCTCTTTCAATATCCATGCGATCTAAATATTGAGCACGCATATTTCTATCTTCGACTACACCTGTAATTCCAAGCATTCGATCTGCCAAGGTAGATTTGCCATGATCGATATGGGCAATTATGCAAAAATTTCTTATTTGTGCAGGATTTGTTGCAGCAGGCTGCGGTGCTTTAGCACTGGAGATGGAAGGCATTTATGCCTTAAGGGTTTCTAGAAAATTAACGAACGCCAGCTTTATTGGCTAATTTAGCCATAGCTGACTTTTTGTTAGCTGCGTTGTTGGCATGAATTACGCCTTTTGAAACAGCCATATCTAATGTACGAGAAGCATCTTGAAACTCAGATTTAATTTTTGTGGCATCTCCGGCAGTTACTGCATCGCGAAATTTACGAATGGCAGTGCGAAGAGCTGATCGATAAGCCTTATTACGATCCTGCGCCTTGTTGTTAGTGCGGATTCGTTTGATCTGGGACTTAATGTTTGCCACTTGAATTACCTTTTCTCGTTGTTTGTTTAAATCGTATTGAGCAAGGTCGTAAGGGTATCAGCGCATACCCGTTAGGCTCAAACTGAGCCTATTTAGCGAGACCCTCTGGCAGCACAAACCGTCATAATTGCCCGTTCCAAGGCGTAAATAGGATCTGACGCCGCTCCTTTAATATCAGCATCTGCAGCTGAGATTGCCACTACCGCTTTTGAAATTGAATTATCACTCCAGCCAATCAATTGACGACGGGCTTTATCAATTTGCCAAGGAGCGATCGCTAAAGATTGAGCCAACTCAAAGGACTTTGCAGAACGAGATGCGCCTGAAACTTTTGCCAAAGTTCTAACTGAAGAGGCAAGTGCGCTCACAATCAATATCGGGTCAGTGCCAGTTGCAAGAGCATTTCGAAGCTTGATTATGGCAATCGGGGTATTTCCATCTAATGCAGCATCGGCAACATCAAATCCAGTGCTTTCGACTCTACCCAATTGATAAGAAACCACATCTTCTTCATCAATAGTTTTTCCTACTACTACATCGGAGGCAAGTTGCGAGCAAGCCCCACTTAACTCTCTCAAATCATTACCTAGCGAATCAATTAAGGCTTGGACAGCTTCAGTGGTGATTTTACGATCTAACTTTTTAAACTCACCTCTAATAAACTCTGACTTCTCACCCTCTTTTTTAACCGCTTCAGCCAAAATTATTTGTGCACCACTTTTCTTCAATTTATCAACTAAACCTTTTCCCTTAACTCCACCTTTGTGCCAAAGTACTAGGGTCAAATTATCGTCAGGATTTTCTAGGTAACTAACTATCTCTTCTGAACAATCTGAATCCAAATCTTGAATTTCCTTTATTACTACAATTCTTTCATCACCAAATAATGATGGTGCCAAATTATCTGTTATAACTCCAACTTCAATGTTTTCAATCGAAAGTGAGATAACTTCAGCCCCTGATTTACTGGAAATAACTTGAGCGATTGCGCGGTCGGCAAGCAAGCCTTCAGCCCCTTGAATCAGAACTAACCCCACCTTATTTGCCACCATTCTTTGCCCGTTGCCCTGATCTTATTGGGTGTGACAAGTGAAATCCCACCTGATTGGTCTGTGCGCCAAACTTTGATCCCCCGGGCTAATAACTCAGAAATGAACTCAGGATCTGGGTGCCCATATGAATTCAATTTACCCACGCTGATAATCGCAACTGTTGGTTGCAACTTATCCAGCATTGGCAAATATTGATAAGCAGAACCATGGTGCGAAACCTTAAGTAGATCCACTTTTGTTAAATATCCAGATTTAGTAATTTCTTCCTGCGCTGCTGGCTCAATGTCTCCACCAGCAAAAAGGGTAAGAGCTTTACTTTTAATTATCACTGAGATACTTGAGTTGTTAACTACAGATCCATCCCCTGGAAGAGTAGGCATTTGATTCATGCTTGTTCTTGGCCAAACAACTAATATCTCAACACCATACCTGGGAAGAGCATACTTCTGACCTTGTTCTACGCTTTTAACTTTCACACCACCAAGTTGAGTTACAACCTCTTTATATGATGCCTCAGGTTCTAATAGATTTGAAATCCAAACCTCACCAATCTGTCTTTTGCTTAAAACTTTAGAAAGGCCCCCAACATGATCCGCATGAAAATGTGTTAGCACCAATAAGGGAATCGATTTGATACCTAGTTTTCTTAAGCATTGATCCATAGCGATTGGGTCAGGACCAACATCAATTACGATTGCATTTGCACTACCAAGATTTACAACCAAGCCATCACCTTGTCCAACATCACAATTAGCAACCTGCCAGTTCTGACCTGGCCAGATCAAACTTGAATTAACTATTAGGAGCACAACCCCTGTAATCAAAAGATACCGAGGCCATTTCACACTCAATTTGATACTTGTTGCTAGCAGTATAAAAAGCAGAATGAAGAGAAAACTCTTGTTGAAAGTAATTTGTGGCACCTCTGACATAACTTTGCTGATCCAGACAATCCACTGCGCGAAAATCGTTGCTATGAACAATAATGGCGAGGATATTGAAGATATAAATGGCGCAAATACTGCCGCAATAAAACCAAGAATTGTTATAGGAGCTATAACTGGTGCTACTAAAATATTAGCTGGAACCGAAACAATTGCAAGTTGGCTTGAGATTAAAACTATAACTGGCAAACAGAAAATAGTTGCACTTAATGGGATAGCGATTGATTCAGCCAATAATTTATTTTTTACTACTCCCACCAATTTACTAGATAGAGATGGAGAGAGTATGAGAATGCCGGCGGTTGCCAAAACTGAAAGGGCAAAGCCAGGATCGCTAGATTGAATTGGGTCTAGAAGTATCAGCAAGGTTATGGCAGCAGCTAGTGAGGTAATTCCGAAGGATCTTTCGCCAAAGTATTTTGAAAGCAAAATTACCGCACTCATCACAGCCGCTCTAAGTACTGATGGAGTTGGGCGAACTAAGAAGATAAACAGAAATAGAATTATGACAATTATCCAAAGCCTTTGTTTGATCGATTTGAACACAAATTGAAGAAACCAAAATAGAAAAGCTGCAACTAAGGCAAAGTTTGCCCCGCTAACAGCTGTCAGATGAGATAACCCAACTTTGCGCATTTGTTCAATAAAAGCTGGAGACTGTAATGAAGTATCCCCTAACACCAACCCCGGGATTAATCTCCCAGCCTCAGAATCTGCTGCCAAATTTCTAAACTCTTGCCTTATTAAACCGGTATATCTAAAAAGTTTTCTCGGTTGAGTGATGATCGAAATATCACCAGTTGCAATACCAAGTGCTGCAACTTTTTGCTCTTTTGATTTAACCAGGCGCACTTTGACCAAGATGGACTGGTCGATTTGAATCTTCTCTTTTGTGCTAAATCTAATTCGAATTGGTAAATCTGTTCTTATGCCATCAATTTCCTTCACCTTTAGCAATGCGGAGAATTGATCTGGTTTTCGGTAGGAACCCACGACTTGACCTGGTTTTAGCTGGGGATCACTTCTAACAAGACCTGAGATAAGTACTGTGCTATTCATCTTGCTTGTAATTAGTTGATTATGTAACGCACTTTGGCGAAAACTTACAATCGTAATACCAACCAAAGCTGCGATAAGTAATATTGAGAAGGTACGAGATCTAAATACAAATATGCCGATAATCAAAAATGATGCTACTGCCAGCTTTGCGCTTGGCCAGAAATTACTTAACGCCGAAGCCGCCCACAAACTTAAACTGATTACGAATAAGCGATAATCTACATAACGCGCAACAACGATTTTATCTCCTCAAACTTTGCACCACCCAATCCGGAAATCTTCTTTAGCTCGTCTAACGCATTAATCCTTCCAACCTTGTTTCGATAATCAATTATTCTTTGTGCAGTGACTGGGCCAATGCCGGGCAAAGTATCTAATTGCGCCAAGGTGGCTCGGTTTATGTCTAATGGATTATCTACGGTTATCTTCCTGGCAACAGATTTACTAGATTGAAGACGGTTTCCACCAACTAGGATTTGTTCACCATCAACTAGCAACCTAGCTAAATTAATGTCAGAGATATCAACTCCTTTTAGATGATTACCTGCTGCCTCAATTGCATCAATTACTCGAGAGCCTGGTGGTAATTGATAAACGCCTGGACTCTTAACCTTTCCGGCTACATTTATTATCAATTTACTTTGCTCGACCTGATTAATTAAAGGGGTAACAACATCCACGGCCTGTGTCAGAGGTTGTGGGCGAGAGTTTAAAAAATAAAATGCGCCTATCCCAATGCTTAATGTAAAAACCAGTATTAGGCCTCTTCTTTGTTCCTGCGTTAGATTCATATCAACCATGGGTGTATCAAATATTATTTTTCGGTTCTTTAGATAAAAAGTAAGAAACTGTGGAAAGCTTTTATAGGAACATCAATCAAAGTTTCAATTAGTAAAACCCACCTCACCGGTTCGATACCGTCCCCATTCTGGCGATTGCCCAACAAGCGGTTCTTCAAAGGTGAGTATTTGCTTTAAATGATCGATTTAATCACTTTTTGTTAGTGAAGTTTCCCACTGCTGATAGTTAAATTAGGGCCACTAACAGTAGATTTGCTTCATGAAAAACCCAGATGCGATTGTGATTGGCGCAGGGTTAGTTGGTGCATGTGCTGCCCTGGCGCTAACTAATGCGGGTTTGAAAGTTTTAGTCATTGATCGAGGTCCAGTTGCCAGTGGAACTACTGGGGCTGGTGAAGGAAATATTTTAGTTTCAGACAAAGAGCCCTCTGCAGAATTAACACTTGCACTTAGATCTAGAGATGCCTGGTTTGAATTAAATACCGATGTTGGTGGCGGGTTTGAGTTAGAAGATAAGGGCGGCGTTGTTATATCTCGAAGCTCACAAGGAATTGATAATCTTAAAAAACTTTCAAAACTGCAAGCCCAAAATGGTATTGAGGTCGTTCAATTAGATGCAGCTGGAATTAGACAGATTGAGCCACATATTTCAAAAGATGTTGAGTACGCAGTTCTTTATCCGCAGGATGCACAATGTCAACCAATGCTGGCGGCAGCCTGCATCATGCGCGCAGTTCGCAAGCGAGGTGGAGTTTTCATGCAAGGAGAAAATGTTAAATCAATAACTGTTGAATCTGGAAAAGTTGTTGGCTTAGTTACCGAAAAGAATCGCTACAGCAGCCCAATAATTATTAATGCCACTGGAACCTGGGCTGGTGAGGTCGCAAAAATGGCTGGATCCTACCTCCCGATTATGCCAAGACGTGGATTTATTTTAGTTACTGCGCCAGCTCCAAAGATCGTGCACCATAAAGTTTATGATGCAGATTATGTTGCCAATGTTGCAAGCAGTGATGCTGATCTGCAATCTTCTGCTGTTGTAGAGGGAACAGAAAGTGGAACGATTTTAATAGGTGCATCTCGAGAACGAGTTGGTTTCAAATCAGATCTAGATGTTGCAGTTCTTCGCCAGCTTGCCAGACAAGCGATCTCACTTTTTCCAATACTCTCCAATATTGCACTACTTCGGGCATATCGCGGTTTTCGTCCCTACGCCCCTGACCATTTGCCAGTAATTGGTGAGGATGCGAATGTTTCAGGTCTTTGGCATGCAGCAGGACATGAAGGTGCTGGTATTGGATTAGCTCCGGCAACTGGTGAACTACTAGTTTCACAAATTACCGGAACAAAAGCATTTATGGATCCAACACCTTTTTCTCCGAAGCGATTTAAAGAAGGAGAAGCGCTTGCAATCTAATATTGAATTTACATTTGATGGCCAAAAAATGTTGGCTCTGCCAGGCCAATCTGTGGGTGCAGCATTACTTGCGGCAAATCAACGCACCCTTAGAACAACTAGATTTAACGAAAATGAGCGGGGTGTTTTCTGTGGGATTGGTATTTGCTTTGATTGTTTAGTTGTCATTAATGGAGTTGGAAATCAACGGGCATGCCTGATAGAAGTTACTGCTGGCATGAATGTTCAAACTCAAGTAGGTAGCCATGCATAATGTAGTAATCGTTGGTGCAGGCCCTGCCGGATTAAGTGCAGCATTAGCCGCAGCAGCTGCCGGTGCGCCAGTTTTGTTGTTGGACAGTAATCAAAGATTAGGTGGCCAGTACTGGCGAAATTCAAGTGAGCCAATTGAGAGTCAGAAGGATCAACACTTTGACCTTGATACTGGAATGCTTTTAATGAATGCAGTTAAAGCTCGTAAGGAAATCTCTGTCTGGAATGGTGCGCAAATTTGGAGTGCAAGCCACAAAGATGGTGTTAATACCTTAAGAGTTCTGCATCAAGGCGGAGAAAAAATAATCAATACTGCAAATCTAGTTTTGTGTACAGGTGCGTATGACCGCACTTTGCCATTTCCTGGTTGGGATATTCCCGGTGTAATGACACCCGGTGGTGTTCAATCTTTGATTAAAGGTCATGGTGTTTTAGCTGGAAATAAAGTTGTTGTTGCTGGAAGTGGTCCATTCCTTCTACCAGTTGCTGCTGGAATTATTAAAGCCGGTGGTCAAGTAGTTGAGTTGCTTGAGGCAAATAAATCAAAACGTTGGCTCCTCTCCCCGCTTACATTGTTGGAAAACATCACAAAATTAAAAGAGGCTTTTTACTATATAAAAACTATCAGTCAAGGCAAAGTAAGGGCCAGATTTGGAGTTGCAGTAATTGCTGCCCATAAAGGTGTTGACGGAAAATTAGAATCTGTTGATGTTGCAACCATTAAGCGAAATTTTAAGGTGAAGAAAACTCGAAATGTTAAATGTGATGTTGCAGCAATTGGATGGGGTTTTACCGCCGATACCTCGTTGGCTGGAGCTTTGGGTTGTAAATTAAAGGTTGCAAGGGATAAAGGTGTGGTAGCAGAGGCAGATTCAAATCAACAAAGCTCTATCCCTGGAATATTTGTTGCTGGTGAATTAACTGGAATAGGCGGAGCTGAGCTTTCAATGGCAGAGGGAGTAATTGCTGGAATATCGGCAGCCAAATTTGTTGGCTGCAAGGTTGAAATTTCAAGAGCTCATAAAAAAAGACGAGCTAAAAAACAAAGATTTGCAGATGCATTAATAAGGTCCTATCCAGTTAAATCTGGCTGGCTAACTTGGTTAAAGAATGAAACCACAGTATGTAGATGCGAAGAGGTTTCGGTTGGCAATTTGAAGTATGCAATCGAGGAGCTTGGTGCAACTGATTCAAGAACTGCAAAATTATTTACTCGATGCGGCATGGGTCTTTGTCAGGGCAGAGTGTGTGGCAGATCGGTTGTTGATCTAGTAGCGGCTGAATTGAATATCTCACCTACCGATACAGACCGGATCTCTGCTGTGAACCGTCCAATAATTTCACCAATTCCACTTGGTGTTTTAGCAGCAGGCGAATAAGGTTTAGCCATGACACCTAATAAACCTTGGCATGGAGTACTAACCGCAACCGCACTTCCATTTAAATCTGATCTTTCAATAGATTTTGATAAATATGCCGACCACATTAAGTGGCAAGCAGCAAATGGTGTGCACGGTGCGATCCCAAATGGTTCACTTGGTGAGTACCAAGTACTAACACCTGAAGAGCGAACTCAAGTTTTAAAAACTGCTTTAGAGGCCGCTCCGGCTGGATTTAATGTTGTTCCAGGTGTTGCTGCATATGGTGCGGCCGAATCTCGACGTTGGACTGAGCAAGCTGCTGAATTAGGTGCTAAGTGCGTAATGTTGCTTCCGCCAACTGCATATAGAGCAAATGATGAAGAGATCATTGCCCACTATAAAGAGGTAAGCAAAGTTGGTTTACCAATAATTGCATACAACAATCCATTTGATACCAAGGTTGATCTAACACCTCAGTTGGTGGGTCGAATTGCTGAAGCTGCCGAGAATGTGGTGGCGATTAAGGAATTTTCTGGAGATGTCCGCAGAGTTTGGCAATTACATCACTACGCCCCAAGAATTGAAGTTCTAGTTGGCGCAGATGATGTTTTACTTGAACTTTCAACTGGTGGCGTTGTTGGCTGGATCGCTGGATTTCCAAATGCACTACCAAAAGAATCAGTTGAGCTTTATAACCTTTGTGTGGCGGGCAAATATGATGAAGCAAAGCCAATATATGCAGCTGTCCATAACCTATTTAATTGGGATAGCCGAAAAGAGTTTATTGTTGCAATTAAAGTAGCAATGGAGGCTGTCGGTCGCTATGGCGGTCCAACGAGATTGCCAAGATTGCCACTTCCAGCAAATGATATGGCCCAGCTTAATAAAGATATTAAGCAAGTATTAGATTTTTACAAAAACAGAAAATAATTAAGTGAAAAATAGTCTGCGCACTGTTACAACAGTGGAATCGCACACTGAAGGCATGCCCACGCGCGTAGTTACAAGTGGAATTGAAGAGATTCCTGGTAACACCATGTTTGAAAAACGTCTTCACTTCATGGCAAATCTAGATCACTTCCGACAATGGTTAATGTATGAACCACGGGGTCATCCAGCCATGAGTGGTGCTATCTTGCAAAAGAGCACAAGAGCAGATGCTGACTGGGGCGTAATCTTCATTGAGGTTTCCGGGTGCCTTCCTATGTGTGGCCATGGAACTATTGGTGTGGCTACAGTTTTAGTAGAAAAGAACTTGGTCCCAGTTGTTGAACCAATAACTACGGTACGTCTTGATACTCCAGCAGGATTAGTTGTTGTTGATGTGCAGGTTAAAGATGGCAAAGCTGAAAAAGTCACATTGACTAATGTTCCCTCATTCTCATATCAACTAGACCAAACAGTTGATGTTCCTGGATACGGAAAAATTAAATATGACATGGCATTTGGTGGAAATTTCTATGCAATCATTCCGATCGATCGGATTGGAATTGAATTTAAACGTGAGAATGGACAAAAATTCTTAACCGCAGGGCTGGCAATAAGTGATGCAATAAATCAACAAAATAGGCCGGTGCACCCAGAAAATCCAGATATTGCAATTTGTCATCACATTGATTTCATCGCCCCTGGAAATAACTCACTGCATTGGAAGAATGCGATGGCTATTCATCCAGGATGGTTTGATCGATCACCATGCGGCACTGGAACTAGCGCCCGCCTTGCACAGATGTATGCAAAAGGTGAATTTAAAGATCATGATGTTTTGATTAATGAATCTTGGATCGGCTCACAATTTGAAGGTCGAATTAAATCTCATACTAAAGTGGGAAATTTACCTGCGATAGTTCCAACTGTTACTGGCCGAGCTTGGGTAATGGGTGAATCAACCTGGTTACTTGATCCATCTGATCCATTTCCAAATGGGTTTATTGTTTAAAGTAACTCAATTTTTCTTGCCAAAGCCCCACCAACCATTGCATGAATTTTTGTTCCCTCTGGCAAATACTCTTCAGAGATAATTTCACCAGTTTCATGGACTGCGCTCACTAAATCACCGCGACTAAATGGAATCACCGCATTAATCTCAACATTAGGTTTTGGCAATGCTGACTCAATTGCTTTAACAAGTGTTGGAACGCCATAACCTGTTCGTGCAGAGATGGCATAAGCACTGCTTTCTGTTCGCAATAGCTCCATCAAAACCTCTGGGGCTGCAATATCTGCTTTATTTATCGCAATAATTTCTAAGATTTCACCGCCACCAATTTCATTGATGACCTGCCTAACGGCACGAATTTGCTCCATGGGATCAGGATGAGAGCCATCGACAACATGAACAATTAAATCTGATTGGGAAACCTCTTCAAGTGTTGATTTAAATGCTTCAACCAACTGATGGGGTAGATGACGGACGAAACCAACAGTATCTACAAATGTGTAAACCCGGCCATCATGGCTTTGAGTTTTTCTTACAGTTGGATCCAAGGTTGCAAACAATGCATTTTCTACCAAAACATCCGCACCAGTTAATCTGTTAAGTAGTGAGGATTTTCCTGCATTGGTATAACCAGCGATAGCAACAGATGGAATGTTATTTTTCCTACGCTCATTGCGCTTGATATCTCGAGAGATTTTCATTTCCTTAATCTCTCTTCGCAATTTAGACATCTTGTCATTAATTCTTCGGCGATCAGTTTCAATCTTGGTTTCACCCGGACCACGACCGCCAATACCGCCAGTTCCACCAGACTGCCGGGACAAAGATTCACCCCAACCACGCAATCGCGGCAACATATATGACATCTGGGCTAATTCAACCTGTGCTTTACCTTCTCGACTTTTTGCATGCTGTGCAAAGATATCTAAAATTAATGCCGTCCGGTCAACAACCTTAACCTTAACTTTTTGTTCAAGAGTTCGAAGTTGCGCAGGTGATAATTCACCATCGCAGATCACAGTATCGGCACCTGTTGCAACAACAGCTTGGCGAACCTCTGTAACCTTTCCAGAACCTATAAAGGTAGCCGGATCTGGTTTATCTCGTCGCTGAATCAAAGCATCCATTACTTGTGAACCAGCAGTTTCAGCTAAAGCAGCTAATTCCTTTAGGGAATTGTCGGCATCTTTAGAGGTGCCTTCAGTCCAAACGCCAACCAATACAACCTTTTCAAGACGCAGCTGACGATATTCAGCATCTGAAACATCTTGAAGTTCAGTCGACAATCCATTGACACGTCGCAGGGCCTGGCGATCTTGCAAATCTTGATTATTACTTTCATCTGAATCTTGTAGCTCATAATCTGCAACCGCTTGGGCATTTTCTCGAATTAAAGTATCAATATCAATTTCAAGCCCATCATCTGAGCCAAACTTTGATTCACTCACAAGTATTTATCCAATTCAACCTCTTTAACGAGTTCAGCAGGGCCTGTGAGTGTGGCATTGCTATGACCATCTATCTCAACAATTAATCTGCCTCCAGGTGGATTGATAATCCATTTAGCTGGTAATGATTTCTTTTTTTCAATTGTGGCAGCAAGTGCCACGGCGCAGGTTCCAGTACCGCAGGATTGAGTCTCTCCCACTCCTCGCTCATGAACGCGCATTTGAATCTGGTCATTCTCCAGAAACTTCACAAACTCAACATTTACCCCATCTGGATACTCATCAGCTGGCTCAACTTTAGGCGCACTCTTTAAATCACCAATTAAATCCATATTCTCAACAAATACCACTGCATGTGGGTTTCCCATATCGATGTTTAATCCTGTAAATGAGTTAGCGCCAGTTGAAACATTTATTTCACCAGGAACTTGGCTAACCTTTCCCATATTTACAGTGATATCACCAGATTCTGGAACTGATAAAAACTTACGCCCATCTCTAGTATTTATCGGATAGATTCCGCTTGGTTGATGTCCTTTATCGGTTAAATACCGAGCCATTACCCGAATTCCATTGCCACACATCTCAGCTTGTGAGCCATCGGCATTTAAATAATCCATGAACCAGGCTCCATCAATCTTCACAATTCTTATTAGGCCATCACTACCAACACCATTTTTACGATCACAGATTCGCTTAACCTGCTCTGGCGTAAATTTGATCTGATCTGCCTCATCAAAGACCAACACAAAATCATTATGTGTGCCGTGGCCATATGTTGCCTTCATCATTAATTAATACTAGCCAAGAGTTTTTCTAGTCGGCCTTGATTACTTTCAGGGGCCAACCATTTGATTCTGTTATCCCGTGAAAACCAGGTTTCTTGCCTTCGGGCATAGGCCCGGGTTACGCGCTTGGTTTCCTCTTTAGCAAAACTCTCATCAAAATCCCCATTTAAGTAATTCATTATCTGGCTATAGCCAAGCGCCATCTTGGCCGTTGTGGCCTTCTCTAAGCCTTTAGTCATTAACTGCATAACTTCGCGAACAAATCCTTTTTCCCACATTCCTTCAACCCGGCGATCAATTTTTTCATCTAGGTTTTCTCGATCTAAAACCAATCCAAATTGATATGCATTTGGATACTTGGTACTCGCCTCTTTGGGAAGATTTGCCGTAAATGGCTTACCTGTAATTTCAATAACTTCTAGAGCTCTGATAACTCGTCTAATATTTTCTTTTGGAATTGCAAGTGCGGCAGCAGGATCTAAAGTAGCAAGTCGAGCATGCATCTGATCATTACCTAATACTTGAGCTTCATCTGTAAGTTTCTGCCTCACAGCAGGATCGGTGTCTGGAAAATTTAAATCATCTAATATTGCTTTTATATATAAACCAGTTCCGCCAACCACCACAACAGATTTTCCACTATCAATTAAATTATCTATTATCTTTCGAGCCTGTCCTTGATACCAAGAAACATTTGCTTCTTCAGAGATTTCAAGTTCATCAAGTAAATGATGTTTAATTCCTTCTCGCTCTAAAAGCGAAAGCTTTGCTGTGCCAATATCCATACCTTTATAAAGTTGCATAGAATCGGCATTTACAATCTCGGCATTAATCTCTTTTGCCACTGATACTGCTAAATCACTCTTTCCAGTTGCCGTAGCACCGCAGATAATTACTAGGCTCATAAAGATTTAAGTGAGGCTAATGTCGGAATCCCAAGCAAAATTCGCTTATCACCATTTTCAGAAACCCAGGCAGCATGCGCATCCGCTCCTTTAGTTTTCTTAACAGATATTGGAGATGAGGCAACAATGTGGTTTGCATAAGCTTCAACAACTTTGACCTGAACCAAATCCCCAGGTCTTGCCAACTTTGCTGAGTTATCAAAATGGGTTAATCGGAAATCCTTACTTCGTCCATTCATTCGGTTTTCATTAACATCATGTCGACCTTCATTACTAGAAACTAGTAGCTCAATATTTTGACCAATTAGTTTCTCATTCTCACTCTTTGATATCTCCTGCTGGATCTTATGTAATTGGTTATAGCGAGCTGCCATTACCTCATCTGATACTTGATTTGCCATGGTTGCAGCAGGAGTTCCAGGTCGCTTTGAGTACTGGAATGTGTATGCGGCGGAGAATTTCACCTCTTTAACTAAATCAATGGTTTGTTCAAAATCATGATCAGTCTCACCTGGAAATCCAACAATTATGTCGGTAGTAATTGCCGCATTTGGAATTGCAGATTTAACTTTTTGAATTATTCCTAGGTATCGATCTCTGCGATATGAACGGCGCATTGCTTGCAGGATCTGGTCACTGCCAGACTGAAGTGGCATATGCAGGTGTGGCATCACATTTTTAGTTTGTGCCATCGCATCAATTACATCATCGGTAAAATCTCGTGGATGAGGCGACATGAAGCGAACTCTTTCTAAACCATCCACCTTTCCGCACTCACGAAGTAATTTGGCAAAGGCGCCGCGGTCGCCAAAATCAACACCATAGGCATTCACATTTTGGCCAAGTAAGGTAATTTCAATAACACCTTGATCAACTAACGCCCGAACCTCTTTCATAATTTCATCCATGCTGCGATCTTTTTCGATTCCGCGCAATTGGGGAACTATGCAAAATGTGCAGGTGTTATTGCAGCCAACTGAGACAGATACCCAGGCAGAAAATGCTGAGTCTCGCTTAACCGGCAAAGTAGAGGGGAAATGTTCTAGTGATTCTTTTATTTCAACCTGAGATGCTTCTTCGATTCGAGCTCGCTCTAAGAGTATGGGCAGCGAGCCAATGTTATGTGTTCCAAAAACTACATCAACATAAGGAGCGCGCTTAATAATCGCATCTTGATCCTTTTGCGCCATGCATCCACCAACTGCGATTTGAAAGTTTGGATCACTTTTTTTGCGAGGTGCTAAGAAGGATAGGTTTCCATACAATTTATTATCAGCATTTTCTCTTACTGCGCAGGTATTGAAAACAACAAGATCAGGTTGTGAATCGGCCAAAGCTTGGGTGTAGCCAGCATCAATTAGCAGACCTGAAATTCGTTCAGAGTCATGAACATTCATCTGGCAGCCGTAAGTCTCAACCACGAAAGTAGGCATATGGCTAATTCTACTTGCTAATTAACGCCAGTTAACTCCCGCATAATTCTTGCGCAAAGCCCATGGCCATAACCTTTACGGGCCAATAATGCTGAGATCCGGCGATATGAAACCTCAGGATCTAAATGAGAGATAGATCGATATTTTCGCTCAGCAAGCAGGAATGCTTGGGCGTACTCAGTTTCATCATCGATTTCTTCAATTACCTCAGTAATAATGTCTTGCGCGACTCCCTTGCCACGCAACTCAGTTGCAATTACCCGCTTACTTAACTTCTTACTGCGCTGCCTTGATTCACTCCACAATTTTGCAAACTCAAGATCATTTAAAAGCCCTTGCAACTCCAGTGAATCCAAAACAGCATTTGCAGTTTCAGACTCCACCCCGCGCTTTAATAATTGCTTAAATAGCTCATCCCTACTCTTTGCGCGCGGTGCAAGTGCGAACAACGCAATCGACATCGCCTCGGAGTAGGGATCGGCTACTACCTCTTGTGATTTCTTCAAGGTATTTTTGAATGACTTAGAGATTAGAACTCAACATCAGCTGTGGCCTCATCAACTGCTGCAACTAATGCAGGGTCGATCTCGGCTGGAACATATGATGCTCGAATTTTGGTCTCAATATCATTGGCTAGATCTGGGTTATCAATCAAGAATGCACGAGCATTCTCTTTACCTTGACCTAGTTGATCACCTTCGTAGGTAAACCAAGCGCCAGATTTCTTAACAATTCCAGCTTCAACACCAAGATCAATTAAAGATCCCTCACGGCTAATTCCAACGCCGTAGATAATGTCAAACTCTGCTTGCTTAAATGGTGGAGCAACCTTGTTCTTAACAATCTTGACGCGGGTTCTATTACCAACCGCCTCTTGACCATCCTTTAAAGTTTCAATTCTGCGAACATCCATACGAATAGATGCATAGAACTTAAGCGCTTTTCCACCTGTAGTTGTCTCTGGTGAACCAAAGAAAACACCAATTTTATCGCGCAACTGGTTAATAAATATCGCAGTGGTATTTGATTGATGCAATGCACCGGTCATTTTTCGAAGTGCTTGTGACATCAAACGAGCTTGTAGACCCATATGTGAGTCACCCATCTCGCCTTCAATTTCAGCTCTTGGAACCAATGCTGCAACTGAGTCAACTACGACAATATCAATCGCACCTGATCTGACTAACATATCCATAATTTCAAGTGCCTGTTCACCGGTATCTGGTTGTGAAACTAGAAGGGCATCAATATCAACGCCAAGTTTCTTTGCATACTCTGGATCTAGTGCATGCTCAGCATCAATAAATGCAGCAATGCCGCCAGCTTTTTGAGCATTAGCAATTGCATGCAAAGCCACAGTTGTTTTACCTGATGACTCTGGACCGTAGATCTCAACTACTCGACCGCGTGGTAAACCACCGACGCCAAGAGCAATATCTAATGCAACTGAACCAGTTGGGATTACCTCCATCACAACAGCTTTGCGATCTCCCATTTTCATTACCGATCCTTTACCGAACTGACGCTCGATTTGGGCAAGGGCGGTATCTAGGGATTTAGCACGATCGCTAGATCGTTTATCTTCTTTTTTATCTTCTTGTGGTTCTCTATTTGCAGAGGCCATAGTTGATTTGTTTCCTTTCATCTCCTTGACCAGCTCTAGGTTTTTCAACTCCTAAGGCGAGGTCATATTGTTCGGTCCAGAAGGTACGGAACATCACTGACGGCTGGCTCGGTTGGCCAGCGGAACTGTGGAACCGCTCTGGTTGGGCAGGATAAGTGTATCGAACAACTGTTCGAAGAGGTAATTTTGGGCTAAGACACGCCGTTATCGGTATCGGTCCGGCATCGAGGGGTTATGGCGGATGACCGCCTTCCAAATCTCATCCGGCTCCATGCCAATTTCAATAGCTGAGTTAACGCTAATCCCACCCAACTCTGAGTGGATGATATCCCTGGAATAGGTATCTGGATCTGGGAAGTATTCAGCTATTCGATTGCGAAGCTCGGAGATGCGCATAACAAACTTTAGAATCTAAATTAATTATGAAACAAAGTACTTGCTAAGCGCTTGGATTGGGTACGGGACTCATCCTCAGTTATTGGTGAAGGTATCTGGCCAATTAACCACCTAAGAATTACACCGCAAACAGCTGAATCTGCTCCAAAAACCTTGGCAATGCCTTGGTGGACTAATACCCAAGTTGGGTGGGTGGATATTGTGACCAGTTTTGCAATATCTAGAGGATCAGATTCAACTAATTTTCTAAGAGCTAGATCTTGGCTAATATGAGTAGATAACAAATACAGCGCTTCTTCGCGGGATGAGGCTGCGAGTGCTACTTGAGTTAATCTTTCAACCTCATACTCAACCAAACACTCCATCATCTCAGCCTTGTCAGCAAATTGATTATAAATAGTTGCCTTAGAGACTTGCGCCCTAAGTGCTATTTCAGCGATATTTGATTGGTAATTTCCAACCTCGCAAATTACAGATTTAGCACCATTGAAGATTGCTATTCGAGATTTGTTACTAACAGATGTTTGGCGGGCGTATGGCGCCAGCGCCGGCTGGGCAGACAACTTAAGCTGCGGTCTCTACCACTTGCAAAGTCGAGATTGTTAGTACTGGGGATTCGTGGGTTTTAACCACAGTGGCAACATCAACCAAGATTGTGGAAAGCGATAGATCAAGGGCTGAGCAAATAGCATTTAATAATTCACTTGATGCTTCTTTTTGTCCGCGCTCAACCTCAGAAAGATAGCCCAATGAAACACGGGCGCTCTTAGCAACATCTCTAAGGGTGCGTCCTTGTTCAATTCGGGCAGCGCGCAGAGCGCTTCCAATGTGGGTGCGTAGAAGTATCACGGCTTAAGAATACGCTCTAGGGATGCCAATGCACTGGTAATAATCGCGTGGCGGATCGTTTCTCGATCGCCAGTAAGGGATAAAGCTACGGCAAAGCACTCTTTTTTGCTCGCCACCCCAACCCAGGCAGTTCCTGCCTTTTGTCCATAAGCTCTGCCAGGCCCGGCAACTCCAGTAGTTGAAATTGCAATATCACTATTAAACCTCTCGCGCGCACCAATTGCCATTGCAATTGCCACCTGCTCTGAAACTGCGGTGTGTTTACTTAAATCATTTTTCTTAACCTTTAACTCAGTGATCTTTACTTGATCTGAATATGCAATGACTCCCCCTACAAAAACCTTTGAAGCACCTGCAATGCTTGTTAACTCAGCTGCTAGCGCTCCTGCTGTTACCGACTCAGCAACAGATAAGGTTAATTTCTTCTTACTAAGAAGCTTAATTATTGATTTAGAGATTACTTGGTTACTCACCTCTTTAATGCCTTTCTGAAGTAATCAACCCCGGTTGAGATCGTTAATATCACTGCAGCTGCCATGAATATATCTCTAGGTAAATCTAGGTAAGTAGGAAGAGGAAGGATATAAAAACCTACCCCAAAGTTTTGGAAAAAAGTCTTTAGCTTGCCGCCCTTGCTGGCTGGGATCACTCCTTTTTTGATTACTGCAAATCTTAAAATTGTTACCGCAACCTCTCTGATCAAGAAAATGATTGTGATTGCCCAAGGCAAAAATCCTAGAATTGAGGCACCAATTGTTGCCGTTGCCAACATCGCCTTATCTGCAATTGGATCGAGTAATTTTCCAAACTCAGTAATCTGATTTCTATCTCTGGCTATCTTTCCATCAAGCACATCACTAAGGCCTACTATAAAAAATAAAGTAAATGCGATGATTCGCCAGGTATCATCATCGCCACCATTTTTAAATAGAGCGTAGGCGCAGAAAGGCAGAGCAATAATTCTAAAAATTGTGAGTGAATTGGGAAGGTTAGGCCGCTCTACTTTTTTCATATTACCTGTGCAATCAGATCAACGCCTTCTACATCACTAACTACAGCATTTACATACTCACCAACGCGATATTTATTTCTAGATTTAATAAAAGTAGATCCATCCACATCTGGTCCTTGATGCTCAGCTCTTCCCTCTTGTTCTGCCTCATCCTCAATTAAAACTCTAATCTGCTCACCAATTCGCATCTCTGATCTTTGAGTAATTAACTCATCAACTAAGGTTGAAAGCTCCTCTGCTCGCTCTGAAATTACCTCAGGTGAGACTTTTCCATTTAATGATAAAGCTTCGGTGTTATCCTCATCTGAGTATCCGAAAACTCCAATAGCATCTAATTGTGCTTGTGAGAGAAATTCAACTAAATCAATAAACTGGGCATCAGTTTCACCAGGAAAACCAACAATGAAGTTTGATCTGATGCCAGCATTTGGTGAAAGCGCTCTGATTTGAGAGATTAAGTGAAGAAATTTTTCTCCATCTCCAAACCTGCGCATACTTCTTAAAAGATCCCTATTTGCATGTTGAAAGGAGAGGTCAAAGTATGGAACTACCTTCTCAACTGAAATCATTGCTTGCAATAAAGAAGGACGCACTTCAGCTGGTTGCAAGTATGAAAGTCGGATTCGCTCAACACCACTTATCTTTGAAAGCTCCGGCAGAAGCTTTTCCATTAATTTAAGGTCGCCAAAATCTTTGCCATATGAAGTTGTATTCTCACTGACTAGGTATAACTCTGATACCCCATTATCTGCCAGCCATTTTGCCTCTTCAATGATTTCTTCAGGCTTGCGTGAGATGAATGAACCCCGAAAGTATGGAATTGCACAAAATGAACATCGTCGGTCACAACCACTAGCGATTTTAAGTGGTGCGATTGGCGCGTTATCTAGACGCTTGCGCAGCACACTTCCTATTGGATTTACCTCAACTAACTTACGTTCCTCGCGCACCTGAGCTCTATCAACTGGAGCGATCGGAAGTAGGCTGCGGCGATCTTTTGGCGTATGCGGAGTTATTTTCCCACCATCAAGAATTGTATTGAGCCGAGTTGAAATATCTTTGTAATCATCAAAACTTAATATTGCATCTGTCTCACTCATCTCTTCAGCAAGCTCATTGCCGTATCGCTCTGCCATACAACCCACTGCCACTACAGCCTTTGTAACCCCATTAGATTTAAGTGAATGGGCTTGGATTAATGCATCAATTGAATCCTTCTTGGCACTTTCTATAAACCCACATGTGTTAATTACTGCAATCTCAGCATTTGCTGGATCTGAAACTAATTGCCAACCATCTGCTGCCAACCGGCCAGCTAACTCTTCAGAATCTGTTTCATTTCGCGCACAGCCCAATGTAACCAGCGCTACGGTGCGTGGTTTTTTCTCATTAATTAGGTTTGAACTCACTATGGCGTAAGGATACCGCTCATGACCTACATAACTTCTATTTACAACTACTACAACTGACCATTCGCATCAAAATCTAAGCGAATCACCTCACCTTGTGCCCCTGGCACTCCTAAATCCTTACCATTGAGAATTAATTTGACTGCACCAGCGTTTCCAATCACAGCCCGAATCAAGTTAGGGTCTGAAAAAGTTGCAACCTGACCAGCAGATATCTGACCGTTAAAAATTTGCTCGCCATCGGTGGTAGTTAATCCAACCCAACTTTTTCCACTCACACCTGTAACAACCAAATTCACGCCATTTACTTGCACAGGAAGTTCCTGTTCAACACTTGCGACTTTAGATGTTTCCGAATTCAATTCCGATTTAACTGATGAAGCATTGTCGATTGCAATCTGTGCAACGAAAGTAAGAGTTAAAGCTGTGATAGAAATTGAGGCAAGCGTGCCAAATTTCATCCGCTTTCTTTCCTTTGGTTTTTCGGCAACATTATTTTCTGCTAATCGATTAATCATCGGCCGGTTGTCTTGATCTTGGCTTTGCTCCATCTCCGCCACCAATAAATCTGCATCGATATTAATTGACTTAGGGGTTTTCTGATTAATTACTTTTACGATTGATCTGATATGGCCACGGGCATATGCAATACCACCACAAACTTCCACTAAGTTATTTTCTAAATCTCTAATTACAGCAGGACGAATATTTGTAAGTGAGGCAATTTGCTCAACAGAAAGACCAGCAACTTCGCGGGCCTGTTGGAGCGATGATTTTTCTGCCATTTAACTTACCAATCTTGCTCTGGGGAGGCTTAATGGTAGAACTAAAGAGGGTGTTCAAACAATTCTTTTTGAAGATATTTTGGTGGACAGTGCGCTCAATTAAATCCCTAGACCAGGTTCACCCGCCAAATCACCCTTGCAAGTGAACTACTGATTGCCCCTAATCGATTCCAATACATCCGGCATTTGCTCTGCGTTAATTAAAACCGTTCTCGCCTTTGATCCTTCAGTTGGACCAACGATGCCTCGACTTTCCATCAAATCCATTAGCCGACCAGCTTTTGCAAAACCAACTCTTAATTTACGTTGCAACATTGATGTTGAACCAAATTGAGTTGATACTACTAATTGAACTGCTTGCAGAAGTAGATCTAAGTCATCGCCAACATCATCTACTACGACATTTGATTTTATTGGTGCATTTAAATCAATTCTGTAAACAGGTTGCAGCTGGCTTTTCACATGATTTACTACTGCCTCTATCTCACGTTCAGAAACATAAGCTCCTTGAATTCGCACAGCCTTACTTGCGCCCATTGGTAAGAAGAGACCATCACCTTGGCCAACTAATTTTTCTGCTCCTGGTGTATCCAAGATAACTCTTGAATCAGCCAAACTGCTTGTTGCAAAAGATAATCGGGAAGGCACATTTGCTTTGATCAAACCAGTAACGATGTCAACGCTTGGGCGTTGAGTTGCAAGGACTAGATGGATTCCTGCCGCTCTTGCTAATTGAGTGATTCTTACGATTGAGTCTTCTACTTCACGTGCTGCAACCATCATTAAATCTGCTAACTCATCAACAATTACCAATAGATATGGATATGGTTCTAATGTTCGGTCACTTCCGGCTGGTGAAACAACTTTTCCAGCTTTGACCGCCTTATTAAAATCATCAATATGTCTGAATCCAAAAACAGATAAATCGTCGTACCGCATCTCCATTTCACGGACTACCCAAGCTAAGACATCTGCAGCTTTTTTGGGATTGGTGATGATTGGCGCAATTAAATGTGGCACTCCCTCATAATTTGTTAACTCAACCCGCTTTGGGTCAATCATGACCAGGCGCACTTCATCAGGAGTGGCACGCATTAAAATAGAAACAACTAATGAATTGATCATCGAAGATTTACCAGCACCAGTTGCACCTGCAACCAATAAATGTGGCATCTTCGCAAGATTTGCACATAGGAAAGATCCTTCAACATCCTTACCTAAAGCAATTAACATTGGGTGAGGATCACTTGAAGAGACAGAAGATCTAAGTACATCTCCTAGGGCAACAATTTCTCGATCAGAATTTGGAATCTCAATCCCAACCGCTGATTTACCCGGGATTGGAGAAAGTATTCTGATTTCACCACTTGCCACAGCGTAAGCAATATTTTTTGAAAGCGCAGAGATTGCTTCAACCTTTACACCATTTCCTAGCTCAACTTCATACCTAGTGACAGTAGGTCCGCGCATAAAGCCAGTTACTTGAGCATCAACATCAAATTGTTCAAAAACTTGTTTAAGTGCTGCAACAACAGTTTCATTTACCTTTGACTTACCTTTTGCGGCAGGGCCACCACGAAGAATGTCGGCTGGCGGAAGCTCATACTTTGTATCTGAAGTAAGAAGTAGTTGTTGAGGTCTAGTGTTTTCATGTTTAGCTGGCTTGTTAGCAGTAGCCACCTCTTGAGTAATTTCATCAAAATCCTCTAACTCAACCTCATAATCTAATTGTTGCGGTTCAAACTCTTGCACTAAGTCTTTTACCAACGGAGTTTCAAATGGCGGGCTTTCACTAACCTCAAAATCCTCTGCAACCAAACGTTCAGCACGTTTTGCCTTTGCATTACTAATACCAGATCTACCTAAGTTAAAAACTGTAGCAATTTGACTGAAAAGTTTTGAAAGTGGGGTTTTGGTAATCACTAATAATCCAAAAATTAGAATTAAGATAAAGATTGGGATTGCCAATATTTCAGTAACTAATGCAATTAATCCTGATGAGGCTGCAAACCCTATCCAGCCACCACCTTCTCGCATAGCGGTTGCGCCTGTTCCAGTTGAACCATTTACGATATGGGCAAGGGATGTCGTGCTTGTGATGATAAGCAGAGTACCAATTGTAATTCGACCAATATCCCGGGCTTCATCAGTTGATTTAAATAATCGGTAAGCAAAGAAAATGAAAAATACTGGAATTAGATTTGCCAGCATTCCAACGCCACCAAACAAGAATGCATAGGTTGCTCTTCCTAAAACATTATCTAGATCAAACCAAACTCCAGCCGCGGAGACAATTGCGAGAATAAAAAGGAAAAAAGCGATTCCATCTCTTTGGTGTGCAGGGTCTAGCTCCTTTGATGACCGGAAAATAAATCTGACCATTCCACCTAGCGTTTTTGCGATCAAACGCCAAAGCCAACCAATACCTCGAAGTACTGGCGCCAATAGATTGGGTTTCTTTGCAGATTTTTTCTTTGCCATAAGAAGATAAGCCTAAAGAATAAGTTAAATGCTGGGCTTAATCGGCACGCACTTTGGCAAGAAAGTTAAGAAAAAAGAACTCTTAAACCTCAACTACTAACGGAATAATCATCGGCTTGCGACGATGTTCCTCCCCTACCCAGCTGCCAATGGTTTTGCGCACTACTTGAGAAAGTTGATGTGTTCCATTGAAGCCACCGGCGACCGCCTTGCTCAAAGCTTTTTCAATATCACCTTTAACATCATCAAACAAA
>KB900601.1:43416-44914 GCA_000378905.1 actinobacterium SCGC AAA028-A23 | reverse complement strand
AAGTGCTGCTTGCCAGGCTTTCGCTCGGAGATAAAAGTCATCTTGATCCAAAACAAATATTGGGGATCCATACTCTGCAACTATTTTCTTTGCTGCGCAGTTTGCAATCAAAACTTCGCCACCAAATTGATTGCCCTCTATAAATTTGAAATTGGATGAAAAAAGTGAGGTCGGATACTGGCTAGTCATCACATCTTCTCCGGAGCGCTAACACCCAGTAAATCTAAACCATTATGTATTACTTGTGCTGTTGCCTGTGAAAGGGTTGCCCGAGTTGAGTTTAATTTGCCAGGTTTTTCATCTCCCATTGGCAATACTCGACAATCGTTATAAAAACGGTGGTATTGCGCTGCTAACTCCTCAATGAATCTGGCCACCCGATGTGGCTGGCGCATTTGAGCAGCAGAGGCAACAATTCTTGGATACTCAGCAAGTAAGCCAATAAGTTCGCGCTCTTGTTGATGAACTAATAGTTCAGGTGCATAGAAATCATTTCCAAAATCAATTCCAAGATCTTTTGCATTTCTAAGAACAGCACAAATTCGAGCATGTGCGTATTGAACATAATAAACCGGATTGTCATTGGTGTTTTTCTTTAACAAATCCACATCCATTACCATTGGAGTATCTGTTGGGTATCGAATTAAGGTGTAACGAGCGGCATCAATTCCAACTTTTTCTACCAACTCTTCCAAAGTAATAATTGTGCCGGCACGCTTTGAAAGTTTTAACTCCTCGCCACCCTCAATGATTTTTACCATCTGCCCAATTAAAGCTTCAACATCTTTATCTTGATCATCTCCTGCGCATGCCGCGATCGCTTTAATTCGACCAACATAACCATGGTGATCTGCTCCAAGCATATAAATACAAAGATTAAAACCGCGCTCACGTTTACTGATGTAATAAGCGGAATCTGAAGCAAAGTAAGCAAAAGATCCATCTGACTTAATCATTACTCTATCTTTATCATCACCAAAATCTGTGGTGCGAAGCCAAACTGCACCTTCTTGTTCATAAACATGCCCATTAGATTTTAATTTATCTAATGTGTGATCAAAAAAATTATTCTCATAAAGACTTCTCTCAGAGAACCAAACATCAAAGTGGGTTCCAAAGCTATCTAAGACATTTTTTTGCAGCTCAAGTTGCAACTCATAGCCAGCTTCACGATAAGCAATTATCGATTTAGATTCCTCCATTGAAATAAAATCTGGATTCTCGCTGGTTATCTGTTTGGCTAAGTCAACAATGTATTCACCGTGGTAGCCATTCTCAGGGCGAGGTAGCCCAAGAGCTGCGGCTCGAAGAGATTCGCCAAATAGATCCATTTGATTTCCGCGGTCATTGATATAAAACTCGCGAACCACTTCGGCACCAGCGGCTGACAAAACTCTGCCCAGTGAATCACCAACGGCAGCCCAGCGAGTATGTCCTAAATGAATTGGTCCAGTTGGATTTGCACTTACGAATTCAAGGTTAACTTTCTTTCCAGAAA
>KB900601.1:0-43263 GCA_000378905.1 actinobacterium SCGC AAA028-A23 | reverse complement strand
CACCAACGGCAGCCCAGCGAGTATGTCCTAAATGAATTGGTCCAGTTGGATTTGCACTTACGAATTCAAGGTTAACTTTCTTTCCAGAAAGTACTGAACCAGTTCCAAACTTTTCCTTTAATCTTAAAATGTCGCTTACTACACTTCCTTGATTTGCAACCTCTAACGTAATATTAATAAATCCAGGCCCTGCTATTTCAACCTTGCTGATTCCAGCTGGTGTTAATAAATTTTCATCATTTAATGTTTTAGTGATTATTTCGGCAATAGCTCGCGGTTGTAAATTCGCAGTCTTCGCAAGCGTTAAAGCAATCGAAGTGGCATAGTCGCCATGTTCACGATTTTTTGGTCGGTCCAGAATTAACTTCTCTGGAATTTGAGCAGTTAGTGATCCAGCTTTGGTGGCTGATTCCAGCGCTTTTAGGATGGCCTCGGCCGCCTTGGATTGCACTGAATCTGAACTCATTTGAGCAAGGCTACCCGCTTGTCCTTGGTAAAGGTCGATGGGTTTTGGTGATGCCGCCATATACACCGTAATCTTTGCCCCTCACTCAAGTAATAAATGCGGGAGTGGTGAAATGGCAGACACGCAGGTCTTAGGAACCTGTGCTTCGGCGTGTGGGTTCAAGTCCCACCTCCCGCACCAGTTGTAATTAATTTGTAGGTAAGGAAGGCTAAGGACATGGCTGATAAGAATTTTCTTAGTTGGGTTGGATTTAAAGGCGAGGATGAAAGTAAACCTGCGCCTACACAAAATGCTCTAGAACGAATTAGAGAGCTAGAAAATCAATTAAATGACTTGAGGTCTCGAAAAGATATTACGGGTTTAAGTCGTGAAGAGTTTGAAATTCTAGCAACCGAAACCGCGATGAGCATGATCAAATCTGCTCAGCAAAGAAAATAGTTGCAGAGTATGGATCCCCAATATTTGTTTTGGATCAAGATGACTTTTATCTCCGAGCGAAAGCCTGGCAAGCAGCACTTACGCAATCTTTCGGTGGTGGGCAGGTTTACTACGCGGCTAAATCCTTTGTTTGTGTTGAGATTGCAAAGTGGCTTAAAGAGTTAAAAATTGGCTTAGATGTCTGCACTGGTGGGGAATTAGCGGTTGCACTTGCGGCAAACTTTCCTGCAAGTGAGATTGAGTTTCATGGAAATAATAAGTCTGAGATAGAAATTTCAGCTGCCATCAAGGCAGGTGTAGGAACAATTGTTATTGATTCATTTGATGAGCTATCACGAGTGGCCAAGATTGCAAAAGATATGAATAAGGTGCAAAAAGTCTATTTAAGATTAACCCCCGGAGTTGATGCACATACACATGAGTTTATTTCAACTGCGCATGAGGATGTTAAATTTGGCTTCTCAATTGCAAGTGGAGATGCACTGATTGCAATTGATAAATGTATGTCAGAAGACTCAATAAACTTAGCGGGAATTCACTGTCATATTGGCTCACAAATTTTTGAAGTAGAAGGCTTTAAAGTTGCGGCAGAAAGACTTGTCGGGGTGTTGGCAAGTTTTAGAGATAAGTATTCAACTCAACTTCCTGAGTTAAATATTGGTGGCGGTTATGGAATTGCTTACACACAGGATGAGAGTGCTATTGCTCCAGATACTGTGATCCCAGCAATTTCTGAAGTAATTAAATCTGAATGCAAAAAACTGAATTTATCAGTACCAAAAGTATCCGTTGAGCCAGGACGGGCAATTGTTGGACCAACGACGACAACTTTGTATGTAGTAGGAACAACTAAAACAGTCACTCTAGAAAATGGTTCAAAGCGCAGATATGTTTCAGTAGATGGTGGAATGAGTGAAAATATTAGGCCAGCACTTTATGGTGCTAAATACTCCGCATACCTTGCTAACCGAACCTCAACTGCAAAACCAATTACAACTCGAGTGGTCGGAAAGCATTGTGAAAGTGGAGATGTATTGATTCCAAATATTGATTTGCCAGAGGACATTAAAGCTGGAGATTTATTGGCGATTCCAGCAACTGGTGCATATGGTCGAAGCATGGCCAGCAATTACAACCATATCCCGCGTCCATCAGTGATTTCAGTGGTAAATGGCACTGCTCGAGAGATTTTACGCAGAGAAAATGAGTCTGATCTGCTCAATCTGGATGTAGTTCAAGCGCCACGAGCGCTGTCATAAGTTTGAGATACTTCTCCAATGAAAACTCTTAAAGTTGGGATGCTTGGCTGTGGCACTGTGGGCTCACAGGTTGCCCGACTTATGGTGGCGAATAAAGCAGATTTAACATCTCGCGCAGGCGCAGAGCTTGAATTAGTAAAGGTTGCAGTTCGAGATACCTCAGTAAAACGTGAAGGCATATCTTCTAATCTGATTACCGAAGATGCACATTCAGTTGTTAACGATCCAAGCATTGATTTGATTATTGAAGTTATGGGTGGAATATCACCAGCCAAAGAATTGATTTTAACTGCGCTCAAGAATGGCAAGTCAGTTGTTACTGCCAATAAAGCACTGCTTGCAAAAGACGGTGCTGCTTTATATGAAGCGGCAAGTAATGCAAATGTCGATCTATATTATGAAGCTGCCGTTGCCGGAGCGATTCCAATTCTTAGACCACTTCGTGAATCATTAGTTGGCGATCAAGTTTTAAGAATTATGGGAATTGTTAACGGAACTACAAATTATATTCTGACAAAAATGGATGAGTCCGGGACGGCATTTTCTGATGCGTTAAAGCAAGCGCAAGATTTAGGTTTTGCAGAGGCTGATCCAACTGCAGATGTTGAAGGATTTGATGCAGCAGATAAAGCAGCGATTTTGGCTGGACTTGCTTTTCATTCAAGAGTTACAGATAAAGATGTTTACCGTGAGGGCATTACCAAGATAACTGCAGCAGATGTAAAGGTTGCAAAAGCTATGGATATGGTAATTAAATTACTTGCCATTACAGAACTTACTTCAGAGGGTGAAATTTCAGTTCGTGTTCACCCAGCACTAATTTCAAGAAATCACCCACTAGCTTCTGTACGGGAATCATTTAATGCCGTCTTTGTTCAAGCCAAGTCTGCTGGTGAAATGATGTTTTATGGCCGAGGTGCTGGTGGGGAGCCAACTGCAAGTGCGGTGCTCGGAGATTTAGTTGCCATTGCCCGTCACAAAGTTTTGGGTGGGATTGGTCCAAAAGAGAGTGATTATGCATCTTTAAAGATTGCCGCAATTGGGCAGACTAAAACAAGGTATCTAATTCGATTAAATGTTGCTGATAAACCAGGTGTTTTGGAGTCAGTTGCTCATGTTTTTGCTTCTCATGGTGTTTCAATCCAAACAGTTCGTCAGAGCGGAATTGGCGATAAAGCAGAGTTAATTGTTATGACACATAGCTCAACCGAACTAGCATTGGCTACAACTGTTAAAGAGCTAGGAAAATTGCCGGTAGTAACTGACGTGGCAAGCGTGCTACGAGTTGAAGGAAACATCTAATGGGTTTGTTTGGAAATAAGAAAGTACATCAATGGCGCGGTGTAATTGAGGAGTACCGTCGTTGGTTACCAGTAAGTGATACAACTCCAGTTGTTTCTTTGCGCGAGGGTGGTACGCCACTTGTTTATGCAAATACTTTGTCAGAGATGCTAGGAAATGATGTTTGGCTAAAAGTTGAAGGCGCGAATCCAACTGGGTCATTTAAAGATCGCGGAATGACGATGGCAATTTCTAAAGCTGCAGAAGAGGGTGCAAAAGCTGTTATTTGTGCATCAACTGGAAACACAAGTGCAAGTGCTGCTGCTTATGCAACTAAAGCGGGAATGAAACCTGTTGTATTAGTTCCGCAAGGAAAGATTGCAATGGGCAAACTTGCGCAAGCTATTGCACATGGAGCAACCCTTTTGCAGGTTAAAGGCAACTTTGATGATTGTTTGATGTTGGCAAGACAGTTGTCAGAAAATTACCCAGTCTCACTCGTTAACTCAGTTAATCCATTTCGAATTGAAGGTCAGAAGACTGCAGCTTTTGAAGTTGTAGACATGTTGGGATTTGCACCTGATATTCATGCAATGCCAGTTGGAAATGCTGGAAACATAACTGCTTATTGGAAAGGTTATCAAGAGTACAAATCAGCAGGAATGTCTCGTAATCTGCCAATGATGTGGGGATTTCAAGCAGCAGGTGCAGCACCTATTGTTAAAAATAAAATTGTTAAAAACCCAGAAACAATTGCAACTGCAATCAGAATTGGAAATCCTGCTTCATGGGATCAAGCAGTTGCAGCAAAGGTTGGATCTAAAGGCTTAATTGATTCGGTTACAGATAAAGAGATTTTAAGTGCATATCGGTTAGTTGCTGCGAAAGAGGGCGTATTTGTTGAACCTTCAAGTTCGGCTGGTATTGCTGGATTGATTAAATTAAAAGGCCAGAAGAAACTTCCTAAGGATAAAACTATTGTTGTTACAGTAACTGGCAATGGTCTTAAAGATGTTCAATGGATACTAAATACTTCAAACAAGCCGATTGTGATTCCAGTAGATGTTAAGAAAGCTGCGAAAGTTATTGGACTTAAGTAATGGCTGCTAAACGAAATGCGAGTGGCTTAACCTTTAAAGCAACTATGGCACAAGTTAGCGTGCCCGCAAGTAGTGCAAATATCGGGCCTGGCTTCGACAGTTTTGCAATTGCATTAGAAATGCGCGATAGATACGCAGCACAAATTTTAGATGATGAATCTTTTGATGTAGATGTAACAGGTGAGGGTGCAGATCAGGTCAAGAAGGATGCAAAGAATTTAATCATTAAGTCCATGATGCGTGGATTTGAACATATGGGTGGCAAGCCACGAGGGATAGCTTTGAGAGCATTGAATGTAATTCCACATGGAAGAGGACTTGGTTCATCAGCAAGTGCAATTGTTGGCGGCTTAGCCCTGGCTCGATCCTTAGTCTTAACTGGCGAGCAATATATGAGTGATGAGGATTTGATTACTTTAGCTACAGAGTTAGAGGGGCACCCAGATAATGTTGCTGCTGCATTTTATGGTGGCGCCACTATTGCTTGGCTTGAGTCTAAAATAAATTCAGAGGGTGAAAGTTCAAATGTTGGCAGAGCAGTTAGCTTAAAAGTTGATGATCGAATAAAAGCTTTACTACTTGTACCTGAGAACCAGTTATCAACTGCGAAGGCTAGAAAACTTTTACCTGAAAGTATTTCTCATCAAGATGCAGTTCTAAACTCTTCTAGAACCGCTCTACTTGTTCATGCATTAGCCGAGCGTCCAGATCTTTTATTTACTGCAACTGAAGATTTATTGCACCAAAAGTATCGAGAAGAAGCTATGCCAAAATCTATTGCACTTGTTGAAAAGCTAAGAGGTGCTGGTCTGGCTGCGGTGGTTTCCGGCGCTGGCCCGTCAGTTATGGTCCTTTATTCAGGTGCTGAGGATGAGATTGATCAGATTCAATCAGTTTCCCCTGGCTTTAATGCGATGAAGTTGGCAATAGCGAAAACTGGGGTTCAATAGCAGGTATTTCGGATTCTGCCCGGGTGTGGTAGATTTAAGCCTGTCGGAAAGTGCGACAGATAAATAAGTCAAAAAATCCCAAAAAATAAAAGTATTTTTTCACGGGGTATCCCTCATACGGGTAAGAAATAATCTAACGAAAGAATGGCAATATATAAATGGCAGAGAAGAAATCAACTAATCGCGCAGACGCGGTTGAGTTAGTAGATATGGCAATAAGTGATCTTAAGAAGGTCGCGGTTCAATTAGGAATTGAAAATGCCACTACTTTAAAAAAAGCAGACTTAGTCCAATCTATTGGTGATCTGCAGGCCGCTAATCGCGAGGCCGCAAAAAATGAACGAGAGGCTCGTCGTATGGAACGACAGAACAATCGAAATAACCGAAACAATAATGCTGAGGCTGAAGAGAGTGATTCCAGCCAAGATGGCTCATCAAATAATTCAAACAATAACTCCTCAAATAGCTACTCAGATTCAGATCGCGGAGACAACAACCGTCGTTTTGGAAACCGAGATAACAATCGACGTGATCGTGGACGCGATCGAAATCGTGACCGAAATCGTGACCGAGGTCAGCGTGAAGAGCGTGAGATCCAGATTGGCCCAGATGATGTTTTGCTACCAGTAGGTGGCTTACTAGATATTTTAGATAGCTTTGCATTTATCAGAACTGGCGGATACTTACCTTCACCTAATGATGTTTATGTTTCACTTCAACAGGTTAGAAAATATGGATTGCGCAAAGGCGATGTTATTACTGGATCAGTTCGAGAGCCAAAGGAAGGCGAACGACGTGAGAAATTTAATGCTCTTGTTAAAGTTGAAACGGTTAATGGGGTTGAGCCAGATAACGCTAAAGAGAGAGTTGAATTCTCTAAATTAGTTCCGCTATACCCACAAGAAAGATTACGTCTTGAGACTGAACCAAATATTTTAACAACAAGAATCATTGACTTAATTTCACCAATTGGTAAAGGTCAGCGCGGACTTATTGTTTCACCACCTAAAGCTGGTAAAACGATGGTTCTCCAATCAATTGCAAATGCAATCACTACAAATAATCCTGAATGTCATTTGATGGTTGTGTTAGTAGATGAGCGTCCTGAGGAAGTTACAGATATGCAAAGATCTGTAAAGGGAGAGGTAATTGCCTCAACTTTTGATAGACCTGCAGATGATCACACAACTGTTGCAGAGCTGGCAATTGAGCGAGCCAAGCGATTAGTTGAATTGGGTCATGATGTTGTCGTACTACTTGATTCAATTACCCGTTTAGGTCGCGCATATAACATTGCTGCACCTGCTTCGGGAAGAATTCTTTCTGGTGGTGTGGACTCAGCTGCGTTATATCCACCTAAGAAATTCTTTGGAGCTGCTCGTAATATTGAAAATGGCGGTTCTTTAACAATTCTTGCCACCGCTTTGATTGATACTGGTTCGAAGATGGATGAAGTTATTTTCGAAGAGTTCAAGGGCACCGGTAATATGGAATTAATCCTTAACCGTAAATTTGCAGATAAGCGAATTTTCCCAGCCGTTGATGTAGTTGCATCTGGTACTCGTAAAGAAGAAATCTTGATGGGCACTGAAGAGCTGAGCATTGTTTGGCGTCTTCGTAGAGTGTTACATGCACTTGAGCCACAGCAAGCACTTGAATTGCTACTTGAGAAGATGAAGGGAACTAAATCTAATGTTGAGTTCCTACTTCAAATTCAAAAGACCACAGCAGGCGGTGATTCACCAACAGCTTCAGGAAACGGTAAATCAGATAGCGAGTAGGCTTAATTTTCGCCTAATTTTGACGCCGTCACCTGAGCAGTTATTCTTAACCCCTCTAGTACTTCACTAGTCCTACTGGTTCACAGATTTTCTGAAGAGGTAAATCTGATCCAGTAACAATCAAGGAGAATCATGAAGAACGAAATCCACCCACAGTATGTTGAAACCAAAGTAACTTGTGGTTGCGGTGAAGTTTTCACAACCCGCAGCACAAAAGAAAATGGTTCTATTTATGTTGAAGTTTGTTCAGTATGTCACCCTTTTTATACCGGTAAGCAGAGAATTCTTGACACCGGCGGTCGCGTAGCTAAATTCCAGGAGCGTTTTGGAAAGGCAGATAAGACCGGCACTAAGTAGTTTTCTTAAAGAGAGCGCACACACATCAAAAGATGTGGTGCGCTCTCTTTTTTAATTCCAACTCAAATTTAGAAAGGAGGATCAGATGGAACGGTTTGCAAAAGTTGATGAGTTGTTAAAAGAGTATGAATCTCTTGAAGCCCAAATGGCTGATCCTTCAATTCATGCTGATCAAAACAAAGCCAGATCACTTGGAAAAAGATATGCCCAGCTTGGTCCAGTAATTGCAGGTTATCGAGCATATAAATTGGCAGAGGATGATTTGGCGGCTGGAAAAGAATTAGCCGAAGCAGATCCAGCATTTGCATCTGAAATCTCTGCACTTGAATCAGCTAAAGATGAAGCAGCAGCCTTGCTTGAAGAATTATTGCTACCAAGAGATCCAAATGATGATCGTGATGTAATTATGGAAATTAAAGCAGGAGCTGGCGGAGATGAATCAGCGATTTTTGCTGGTGATCTGTTTCGAATGTACTCAAGATTTGCAGAAAAGCAGGGTTGGAAAGTTGAGGTTATTGACACCACTCCAAGTGATATGGGTGGTTATAAAGATATGTCTGTGGCGATTAAATCAAAAGGCGTTGCAAAACCAGGTCAAACTCCATATGCAAAATTAAAGTTTGAAGGTGGAGTGCATAGAGTTCAACGGGTTCCAGAGACTGAATCTCAGGGTCGAATCCACACCTCAGCAGCAGGAGTTTTGATTTTGCCAGAGGCAGAAGAGATAGATGTTGATATAAATATGAATGATTTAAGAATTGATGTTTATCGTTCATCAGGCCCGGGCGGACAAAGCGTTAACACGACAGACTCAGCAGTAAGAATTACTCACATTCCAACAGGAATTGTGGTCTCTTGTCAGAATGAAAAAAGCCAATTACAAAATAAAGAATCAGCTCTTCGAATTTTACGTGCTCGAATGCTTGCCGCCGCTCAAGAAGAAGCAGAAAGAATTGCATCAGCAGAACGGAAGAATCAGGTTCGCACAGTTGATCGAAGTGAGCGGATTAGAACTTATAATTTTCCAGAGAACAGACTTAGTGATCACCGCGTAAATTACAAAGCAAATAATTTGGATGCCGTTATGAATGGTGATTTAGAAGCAGTGATTCAATCTTTAATTGATGCCGATCGGACCTCAAAACTAGCTGCAGGTAACTCTTGAAAGAGCTGCTTAGGGCAGCGTTTTCGCAATTTGAAAAAAACCAGATTGCGACGGTAGATGCTGAGTTACTACTTGCTCATCTGCTTGGAGTCTCTAGAAAGCAAATACACAGTCAATCAATTGAATTATCTGAATCAGAACGCGAAAAAATATCTTCTGAATTTAATGAACTTATTCAGCAGAGATTATTAGGAAGACCAGTTCAATACATTACTGGCAGTGCAGCCTTTAGATATCTTGAACTTGAGGTTGGTGAAGGAGTTTTAATTCCAAGACCTGAAACAGAGTTAATCGTTGATCGAGTCATTGGCCATCTGAGTTCGCAACCAGACAAAGAAAACTCTAAAAGCATTATTGAACTAGGGGCAGGAAGTGGCGCGATAAGTATTGCAATCGCAACTGAGGCTAGTTTAAAAGGGTTAAAAATTAGTTTAGTCGCTGTGGAGAAATCACCTGCAGCTGCAGAGTGGTTGAACAAAAACATTGCAAAATATGATCTACCAATTAGAGTTGTTATAGAAGATGCTTCAACTGCTCTTCCAGACATTAAAGCTGATTTAGTCGTTGCAAATCCACCCTATATTCCCAACGATGAGAAATTACCGACCGAGGTAGAAAACTTTGAGCCAGAGGTGGCATTAAGAGGCGGGGCTGTTGATGGGATGCAAATTCCTAAATTATTTATAGATGCTGCAACTAGGTTACTTAAATCAGGGGGATTCTTTATAACTGAGCACCATGAAAAACAAGGTGAATTAATTAGAGGCGTATTAGCCCGAGATTTTTTGCCAGCACAAACTCACGCTGATTTAACTGGTCGCGATAGATTTACCAGTGCGATTAAGAGATAGGAATATCTGTGGCTGAGCGAATTTCCCTAATTGATGCATCAGATCAAGATTTTCAACAAGCTGTTGAAAGTGCTTTAAGGTATTTACGGGCGGGTGAGGTAATAATTGCTGCAGCAGAACATGGGTATGTTTACCTAGCAAATGCGTTTGATAAAGATGCGGTAAATGCAATCCAAATCCTTCGTACAAACTCACCTGGTGTAACTTTGCAGGTTTTAGTCCGTGATAGAAATATGGCACTAGGCCTATCAGCTGCTTTAACTGTTCAACAACAATCACTTTTGGATAAGTTCTGGCCTGGATTGCTCTCGGTAACTGTTAAAGCTCAACCAGGATTAACTTGGAACTTAGGTGATGATCGTCGGTTAGGAAAAGTAAATCTTAGATCGCCAAAAAAGAAATTTCTTCAAGCAATTTTGGAACAATCTGGCCCACTTGCAACTTCATCGGCTGCCCGTGCAGGCAAATCTGCAGTTGTAGATTCAAATACTTTAGAGGTTTATGAAAATGACATAGGTGCCATTTTTGATGAATCAGTTTTACAAGTTGGCCCACTATCTACTTTGATCGAGTTTTCTGAGAATGAAATCACACTTATGCGCGAAGGAGCGATCTCTCTAGAAGATTTAAAAGCGCTGGTGCCTACCATTTCTGCTCCAAACCTTTAGGCTTGGCATATGTCTAGATCTGAGAAGTATTACGGCCCAGATTTTAATGCGCTTGAAAAAAATGATCCAGAGATTGCATCCGTTGTTATCTCTGAACTAGTTAGACAGCGTCAAGATTTACAACTAATTGCCAGTGAAAATTTTACCTCTGCGTCTGTACTGGCAACCATGGGTTCAACACTTTCAAATAAATATGCCGAGGGCTATCCAGGAAAGCGCTACTACGGTGGGTGCGAAGAGGTAGATAAAGTTGAGGTTATTGGCATAGATCGTGCTAAAAAATTATTTGGGGCAGAGCATGCCAATCTGCAACCACACTCTGGGGCCAGTGCAAATGTTGCGGTTTACCAAGCATTTACTAAACCAGGTGACACAGTTCTTGCAATGTCCCTTCCACACGGTGGCCATTTAACTCATGGGTCGAAGGTTAATTTCTCTGGTAAATGGTTCAACGTAGTTTCATATGGAGTGCGTCAAGATAATGAATTGATTGATTACGACCAGCTGCGAGATCTAGCAATAGAACACAAGCCAAAGATGATTTGCTCTGGTGCAACTGCATATCCAAGCTTGATTGATTTTGAAAAGGTTCGCCAAATTTGCGATGAAGTTGGTGCAATCATGTGGGTAGATGCAGCCCACTTCATCGGTTTAGTGGCAGGTAAAGCAATTCCATCTCCTGTGCCATATGCAGATGTTGTCTCATTTACAACCCACAAAGTTTTGCGTGGCCCAAGAGGCGGAATGATTTTATCCAAGGAAAAACATGCAGCAGCGATAGATAAAGCGGTTTTTCCGGGAATGCAAGGCGGACCAATCATGAGTGCAGTTGCAGGAAAAGCGGTTGCGCTTAAAGAATGTGCAACAACTGAGTATCAAGATTACGCAAAGAAAGTAATTGAGAACTGCCAAGAATTAGCTAAAGGATTAGAGCTAGCTGGAATGCGCGCAGTATCAGGTGGCACTCAAACCCACCTTGCACTTATTGATATTCGCTCAACTGGAGTTAACGGAAAAATTGCAGATGAGCGATGTGGCAGATCAGGTCTTTCATTAAATAAAAACTCAATTCCATACGATCCTGAATCACCAGCGGTTACAAGTGGAATTCGAGTTGGAACTGCGGCCATTACCACTCAAGGTATGGGCAAAAGTGAGATGAACCAGATAGCTTCATTTATTGCACGTGCTATCAAAGATGGCGAAGACGACAATAAGGCTAAAGCAATTAGATCTGAAGTTCATCAATTAACGGCTAAATTTCCAGTTTACCCAGAGCCAAAAAACTAGTCACAAAAAGACATGCGCGAGTATTTAGTAACCGTATTACTTGCAGCCATAATTACTTATTTACTAACTCCACTTGTCAGAGATTTAGCAATTAAAGCAGGTGCTGTAACAGCAATTAGATCCAGAGATGTTCATCTAGAACCAACTCCGCGCTGGGGTGGGCTCGCGATGTGGCTTTCAATGGCACTTACTTTAGTAATTGTTAATTACTTGCCACTTGTCCATAAATCATTTGGAAGTGAAGCAACTGGAATTTTCCTAAGCGGCACCTTTATTCTTTTACTTGGGTTACTTGATGATCGCTTTGATCTAGATCCAATTACCAAGTTCGCTGGTCAAGCGTTAGCAGCTGGAATCTTATTAATTTACGGTGTTCAGATTCTCTGGTTACCGATCAATGGAATTACAACCTTGCCAACAAATATTGGCCAGCTGTTAACTATTTTGTTTGTCATGGTTGTTATTAATGCAATTAACTTTGTAGATGGCCTAGATGGTTTGGCCACTGGGATTGTCATGATTTGCGCTGCCTCATTTTTTGCCTTCTCTTATTTGCTTGCGGTAATAAATGGCTTAAATCGTGCCGGTGCTCCATCTTTAATCACGGCAGTAGTTATTGGTTTATGTCTTGGATTCTTGCCACATAATTTCCACCCTGCCCAAATATTTATGGGCGACTCAGGAGCTATGTTCCTTGGTTTAATGGTTAGTGCATCTGCAATTACTTTAACCGGTCAAGTTGATGCCTCTGCCATCACTGAAGAAAATGGTAGTTCAGCTTTACTACCGCTGCTTTTACCATTTACAGTTTTAGCAATTCCACTCTTAGATTTTGCGATGGCAATCTTGCGACGGGTTAAAGCAGGTCGTTCACCATTTGCCGCCGATCGAGAACACCTTCACCACCGAATTATGAGATTTGGTCTAACTCAACAACGCACAACAATAGTTTTATATCTTTGGACCGCAATGTTTGCACTGCCAACTGTGATTGCAGCTTTTGCCTCAATTTGGATTGCGATACTTGCAGGTGCTCTAATATTTCTAAGTTCAGTATGGGTAATCAAGAGCAGCAAGAATGTGAGTGTGATTAAATGAGTGACACCCAATTGTGGAAAGGTGCAATTGTTCCAGCAGTGAGCGTGGCCGCCCTTTCAGTTGCTGGTGCAACTTTACTGGTGGGAAAATCTGGATTTGTTGGCGCATCTCTTGCAGCGTTTACAGTAATTATTTTTTTTAGTGTTCATCTCTTAGTTGCGCGGATATCTAGAGATTTAGATCCAATGGCAACCATGGCACTTGCCATGTTTTCATACTTTGCCAAAGTGGTATTGATGGGTGCATTTCTGCTTTTGGTAACGAAATTTACCGACCGCAGCAGCGTCGATCGAGGCAGTTTTGCCATCAGCGCAATTTTGATTACCATGGCTTGGTTATATGGAGAGATTCGAAGCTTTTTAAAGCTAAGGTTTCAAATGCCTTTGCCAAAGAAGGAAGAGGATAAATAATGAGCGGTAAGAATTCTGATAATGAAAATTTAAGCAACTCCCAAAATGAGGAGAATGCTCTTTGGTCAATTGTTGGATACCTGCTATCTGGGCTTCTGATTTGGGGAGGGATCGGCTGGGGGCTAGACCGCTGGCTTGGAACTACCTACCTAGTATTGGTTGGGATGTTGCTGGGTGCCGGTGCCTCGATTTATTTGGTCTGGCTCCGTTTTGGGCGCGATTAAGATCACCAAATCTTCATCAGGTGAGATTTTTACTGATTCAAATTTCGCGCTAATCTGACATATCTAATAGGGTTTCGCCCGTAGCCGTTTATCCCCGCCGGCTAGAGCAGGGCCCGAAGAAAAGTAAAAGTTCGCGCAAGTTAAGCAACTAACATTTTGGAGATTTAAGTGGGCGTGCGGTTAGCAGCAGAGGAAGGCTTTCAGCCTCCTAGTACTGCCGACTTTGAATTACCGCCAGTATTTGCAGACAATCCATTTACGACAAAACCAGTCTTTCTAGTTTTCTTCTCAGTTATTTTGATCTCTACTTTCTTTATTCTTGCATCACGAAAAGCTTCAGTTGTGCCATCAAAGCTGCAATTTGCCGGTGAATCAATCTACGGTTTTGTTAGAAATGATCTAGCCAGAGATGTTATTGGCCATGAATTCATGCGCTTTGTTCCTTACTTATTTACTTTATTTACATTTATTTTAACTAACAACTTATTTGGAATCATCCCGTTCCTGCAATTCCCAACAATGTCTCGCGTAAGTTTTCCTTACGTGCTTGCTCTTTTCACCTTTGTGATCTTCCATTATGTTGCGATAAAACATAAAGGCTTAATGGCATATCTAAAAGAGATTATGTTCATGCCAGGTGTACCAAAACCTGTTTATGTCTTACTTACTCCGATTGAAGTTGCAACATATTTCATAGTTCGTCCTCTAACTCTCTCACTTCGTTTATTTGCAAACATGTTTGCTGGCCACCTTCTACTTTTGGTATTTATCTTGGGCGGAGAGCACCTTTTGCAAGGAGCGATCGGCTTAAAACTGGTCTCACCATTTGCCTTTGCCTTCGGTATTGCCCTTACATTCTTTGAATTTATGGTCCAATGCCTTCAGGCATATATCTTTACCCTGTTGACTGCCCTCTATATAGCGGGTGCGTTAGCGGATGAACACTAGAAAAAACCAAAGCAGCACCTAACAAAGAAAGAAGGAAAAGAATATGGAAGGCACACTCAACCTGGTCGGTTATGGCCTATCTGCAATCGGACCTGCAATCGCAACTGGCATGATTTTCGCCGCGTACATCAGCGGTGTAGCACGCCAACCAGAGGCACGTTCTGTTTTGCAACCGATCGCATTTCTAGGCTTCGCATTAGCTGAAGCTCTAGCACTATTCGGTCTAGTTCTAGCTTTCGTACTGTAATTAAAGCGAGAATAGATAAACGATGTCCTTAATTAGTTTTAACAACTGGGCAGCAGGCGAAGGTGCCAACCCATTAATTCCGCACACCGCTGAATTAATTGTTGGTTTCGTTGCCTTCTCATTGCTCTTCCTAGTTCTTCGCTCAAAGGTTGTGCCAATGTTTGAAAAAGCATTTACGGCACGAACTGAAGCGATTCAAGGTGGCATGGAGAAAGCCGAACGAGCACAAGTTGAAGCTGAGCGCGCACTTGCGCAGTACACAACTCAGTTAAATGAAGCTCGCGGCGAAGCTCAAAAGATTCGTGAAGATGCCAGAGTTCAAGGGGCAGCAATCATTGAAGATTTGCGCACCAAAGCAGCTGAAGAGGCAGCAAGAATTACTGCTGCAGCAACTGCTGCGATTGAAGCTGAGCGCCAACAAGCAGTTACCTCACTTCGTAATGAGGTTGGTGCATTAGCAACTGAGCTAGCCGGAAAGATTGTCGGAGAAGCTTTAGATGACCAGGTCCGTCAGTCTCGGATTGTTGATCGCTTTATTGCAGATCTGGAGAAGAGTAAATAATCATGAAGGTATTGGGTGGTTCAAGCAGAGCTTCTGTTTTAGCGCTGCGCAAAAATTTGGCGGAGGTTGTTAATAAACAATCACCTGCTGAGTTAGCCCAATTTGCCAATGATCTATTTGTAATTCTTTCAGTTTTAAGCTCATCAATTGGTGTTAGAAGAGCTTTAACTGACAACGCTCGAGATGCTTCAGCAAAGGCTGAATTAATCTCTAATTTATTTGGAAAGAACATCAGTAGTGCAGCGCAATCCTTATTGGCAAGCGCGGCATCCCTTAGATGGTCTAGCCCAGGTGAGATTGCAGATGCAATTGAAAATCTTGCAGTTGAAGCGGAGTCAGCGGTTGCAGATAAAAATGGCGAGCTAGAAAAACTAGAGAATCAATTATTTGATTTTGCTCGCGTTCTAAAAGCAAACCCTGATCTAAGGCAAGCCTTGAACACCTCAGCAGATACAGATGAAGGCAAGTTAGCTTTACTTGAGGCTGTTATAAAAGGTAAGTACTCAAGCTCAACTCTTAACTTATTGCGCAAGGTAGTAACCCTTCGCCGTGGCCGCAGTATCGATGCAACATTGGCTGCCCATTCACATTATGTTTCAAGTCGTAAGGATCGCTTAGTTGCACATGTTAAGAGTGCGGTTGAGTTAAGTTCTTCACAAATTGAAAAGTTAGTTGCAGCATTAACCAAGCAAATGGGAAGACCAGTTCATATTAATCTTGAAATTGATCCAAAAGTTTTAGGTGGAATATCAATTCGATATGCCGATGATGTCATTGATGGCACCATCGTTAATCGAATAGCAGAAGCGGGCAGAGCGCTCGTAAGTTAGCTTTAACAGGTGCGATAAGCATCTGTTATTTAGAGAGAGAAGAGAGAAAAGATGGCCGAAGTTAGTATCCGCCCCGAAGAGATTCGGGATGCATTGGCAAAACATGTCGCTGCATACAAACCAGGAGCTGCCGTTAAGGATGAAATCGGAAGCGTTACTGAGGCAGGTGATGGCATTGCACGCGTTGAAGGTCTGCCATCAACTATGACAAATGAGTTGTTGAAGTTTGAAAATGGCACACTAGGACTTGCGCTGAACTTAGATGTTCGCGAAATCGGTGTAGTTATTTTGGGTGAGTTCACCGGAATTGAAGAAGGAACAACTGTTCGCCGCACTGGAGAAATTCTCTCAGTTCCAGTTGGCGATGGCTTCCTAGGACGTGTTGTTGATGCACTTGGTCGGCCAATTGATGGCAAGGGCGAGATCAAAGCGGAAACTACTCGTGCTCTTGAAATTCAAGCACCATCTGTTGTGCAACGCCAGCCAGTTAAAGAACCTATGCAAACTGGAATTAAAGCAATTGACTCAATGACTGCAATCGGCCGTGGTCAACGTCAATTAATTATTGGTGATCGCCAGACTGGTAAAACTGCAATTGCAGTAGACACAATCATTAACCAATTGGAGAACTGGAAGAGTGGAGATCCAAAGAAGCAGGTTAAATGTATTTATGTTGCGATTGGACAAAAGGGTTCAACAATTGCATCCGTAAAGGGTTCACTTGAAGCAGCGGGTGCAATGGAGTACACAACAATTGTTGCTGCCCCTGCATCTGATCCAGCAGGATTTAAATATCTAGCTCCATACACCGGCTCATCAATTGGTCAGCATTGGATGTATAAGGGTCAACATGTATTAATTATTTTTGATGATCTATCAAAACAAGCAGAGGCTTATCGTTCAGTATCGCTATTGCTAAGGCGCCCACCGGGCCGCGAGGCATATCCTGGAGATGTTTTCTATTTACACTCCCGTTTGCTTGAGAGGTGCGCAAAGTTATCTGATGAATTAGGTGGCGGTTCAATGACCGGTCTGCCAATCATTGAGACTAAAGGAAATGACGTTTCAGCCTTTATTCCAACAAACGTTATTTCGATTACCGATGGTCAGTGCTTCCTTGAGACTGACTTGTTTAACGCAGGTGTTCGTCCTGCGATTAACGTAGGTATTTCAGTATCTCGCGTGGGTGGATCTGCTCAAACAAAAGCGATTAAGAAAATTGCTGGTCGCCTTCGTCTTGATCTTGCGCAATATCGTGAACTTGAAGCATTCGCAGCTTTTGGTTCAGATCTAGATGCTGCATCAAAGGCTCAGTTAGAGCGCGGTGCACGAATGGTTGAACTATTAAAGCAAGGTCAGTACTCCCCATTCTCAGTTGAGCGCCAAGTGGCATCAATTTGGGCAGGAACTACCGGCAAAATGGATTCAATTCCAGTTCCTGATATCCGCAGATTTGAAACAGAGTTCTTAGATTTCATTGCTCGTGAGCGCAAGCAAATCTTTGATGTAATTTCTTCAACTCGTGAATTAACAGATGACACTGTTAAGGCACTAGAAGAGGCAATCACAACATTTAAGACTCAATTTAAATCATCAGTTGCACCAGCTGTAAATGAGAAAAAAGCTGATGCATTAAGTGGTGAAGATAATGAGCAAATCACTCGTCAAGTACCAGCGGTAAAGCGCTAAGAAAAGAGAGAAGCCAAAATGGGTGCCCAACTTCGTATTTACCGCCGCCGTATGCGGTCGGTAAAGGCGACTAAGAAGATAACCAAGGCGATGGAGCTAATCTCTGCTTCTCGCATTGTTAAGGCGCAACAAAAAGTTGCTGCCTCATCTCCTTATGCCAACGAGTTAACTCGGGCGGTCTCAGCTGTTGCATCTCTATCAAGTACCAACCATCCATTAACAACCGCATCAATAAATCCAAAGCGTGCTGCAGTTCTAATCATTACCGCAGACCGCGGTATGGCTGGTGCTTACTCAAATGCTGCTATTAAAGAGGGTGATCAATTAATTGCCTTGTTGCAATCAAGAGGTCTTGAGGTAAATCCATATCTAGTAGGGCGCAAGGGAATTAACTTCTATAAATTTAGAAATAGAAAGATCACCGCCTCTTGGAGTGGATTCTCAGATAACCCAACCTATGCTCATGCCAAAGAGGTAGCCGAGGCTTTAATTGCTGCTTTCTTAGCTGATGCGCAAACAGATGTAAATGGCGTTGATGAATTACATATTATTTATACCGAGTTTAAATCTATGATCACTCAAACTCCAGATGCTAAGCGAATGCTTCCTCTTGAGGTTGTGGAATCAACCGGACCGGCAGTTATCTTGCCGATGTATGAATTCGAACCTAATGCTGGTGAGGTGCTTAACGCATTACTACCTCGCTATATTCAGGCTCGAGTATTTAACGCGATGCTTCAATCTGCAGCCAGTGAGCATGCAGCAAGACGTCGTGCTATGAAATCAGCGACTGACAATGCTGATGAATTAATTAAGTCGTTAACTCGACTTGCAAACGCGGCTCGTCAGGCCGAAATTACCCAAGAGATCAGTGAAATCGTAGGCGGCGCAGATGCGCTCGCCTCAGCTAGCGCAGGGAGCGAATAATGTCAGTCAAAACAGCAACCGGAAGAGTTGCCCGTGTAATTGGACCGGTAGTGGATATTGAATTTCCAGCCGATTCCATGCCGGCCATTTTCAACGCACTAAATATTGATGTCACATTGGGGGGTGAGACCAAGAAGTTAACACTTGAGGTTGCCCAACATATTGGTGACAACTTAGTCCGCGCCATCTCCATGCAACCTACTGACGGCATGGTTCGTGGTGCAACTGTTACCGACACTGGAAGTGCGATCTCAGTTCCAGTTGGCGATGTAACAAAGGGACATGTATTTAATACCTTGGGTGAGTCATTAGATGTACCAACCTCTTCATTAGATATTAAAGAGCGCTGGCCAATCCACCGAACCGCTCCAGCATTTGATCAACTTGAATCAAAGACTGAGATGTTTGAAACTGGAATTAAAGTTATTGATCTTCTAACTCCTTATGTAAAGGGTGGAAAGATTGGATTATTTGGTGGCGCAGGTGTTGGTAAGACTGTGCTTATCCAAGAGATGATTTATCGCGTAGCAGAAAACTTTGGTGGTGTTTCTGTATTCGCAGGTGTTGGAGAGCGTACTCGTGAGGGTAATGACTTATTCCTGGAAATGACTGAAACCGGAGTTATTAACAAAACCGCATTGGTCTTCGGACAAATGGATGAGCCACCTGGAACGCGTCTTCGTGTTGCACTTTCTGCTCTAACAATGGCTGAGTACTTCCGTGATGTACAGAAGCAGGATGTGTTGTTGTTCATCGACAATATCTTCCGCTTTACTCAAGCAGGTTCTGAAGTATCAACTCTTCTTGGTCGTATGCCATCTGCGGTGGGATACCAACCAACTCTTGCTGATGAGATGGGTCAGCTACAGGAGCGAATTACCTCAACTCGTGGTCACTCAATTACCTCGATGCAGGCGATTTATGTTCCAGCTGATGACATCACCGACCCAGCACCACACACAACCTTCGCTCACTTAGATGCAACAACTGTGTTGTCTCGTCCAATCTCTGAGCTTGGTATTTATCCTGCAGTAGATCCACTTGATTCAACCTCTCGTATTTTGGATCCTCGTTACATTGGCGAGCACCACTTCCGAGTTGCAAACCGAATCAAGCAAATTCTGCAGCGTTACAAAGATCTGCAAGACATTATTGCGATCTTGGGTATTGATGAACTTTCTGAAGAGGATAGAGTCCTAGTAGGAAGAGCTCGTCGTATTCAAAGATTCTTGTCACAAAATACTTTCGTGGCAAAGGTCTTTACTGGACTTGAAGGTTCATTTGTGCCGTTAACTGAAACAATTGCAGCATTTGAAGCGCTCGCAGATGGTAAGTATGACCATCTGCCTGAGCAAGCATTCTTTATGTGCGGTGGTCTTGATGATGTTGAGCGCAAAGCAGCAGAGTTGGCTAAGTCATAACTCATGTTAAAAGTTGAGGTAGTTACCCCAGAGAAGCGGGTGTGGAGCGGTGAAGCAAAGATGGTTTCTGCTCGCACGCTTGAAGGAGATCTTGGCGTACTGCCAGGTCACGCACCACTTCTTGGGGTACTTGCCGATGGAACTGTTTCAATTAAAGCAGCAGATGGTTCTGTAAATGAATTTGTTATTAATGGTGGATTTATCTCTGTTTCAAATAACCGTGTTTCAATCTTGGGTGAGGCCCAAGTAGTTACAAATTAATTTTCTCGGTGCTCAGTTTCGATAATTCGAACTGTTTTTGATCGACCTCTAACAACTAATGAATGGCTAATTGCACCAAAAGCTGTGTGTCTTACTCCCTTTAACAATTCACCATCAGTGATACCAGTTGCCGAGAAGAAAACATCATCTGATGAAACTAAATCATTGGTGGAGTAAATCTTTGAAAGATCATGGCCTGCTGCTTGGGCAGATTCTTTTTCACTATCACTTTGTGGCATTAACTGACCTTGAATAACCCCGCCCAATGCTCGCATTGCAGCAGCGGTAACAACACCTTCTGGAGTGCCACCAATTCCCATCAAAATATCAATTCCGGTTCCAAAGCGTGCGGTCTCAATTGCAGCTGCCACATCACCATCTCTAATCAATCTGATTCGCGCACCAGCTTGTCGTAAATCTTTTAACAACTGTGCATGTCTTGGTCGATCAAGCACGATCACAGTAATGTCTGAGATATCTACACCTTTTGCTTTTGCAACTCTTCTAACATTTTCTCCAGCAGGAGCTGAGATATCAATAACCGATGCTGCTTCCGGGCCAGTAACAATCTTGTTCATATAAAAAGCACCCTTTGGATCAAACATCGTGCCACGAGGTGCAAGCGCAATCACGCTCACTGCGCCATTTAATCCATTTGAGGTAAGAGTTGTTCCATCAATTGGATCTACCGCTACATCACATGCTGGTCCACTGCCATTGCCAACCTCTTCACCATTGTGGAGCATCGGCGCATTATCTTTTTCACCTTCACCAATAACAATTACACCGGACATATCAACTGTGTTTATCATTTTTCGCATTGCAGTAACTGCTGCAGCATCTGCAGAATCTTTATCACCACGGCCTACCCAAGCAGAGGCAGCAATCGCAGCGGTTTCAGTTACTCGTACTAACTCAAGGGCTAGGTTTCGATCTGGAAAATTAAACTCGGCTGACATCTGCACCTAAAGATTGTAGTTGGGAAGGAAGATCTGGATAGCCGCGATCGATATGGAAAGCATCTTCAATTATTGTTACGCCATCACTTACCAGCGCAGCCAGAACAAGCCCTGCACCAGCTCGAATATCGGTGGCAGCAACTGGGGCAGAAGATAATTGTTTAATGCCAGTAATTGCTGCATGGTGGCCATCTACTTGAATCTTTGCCCCAAGACGCATTAATTCATTTACAAACATAAATCTTCCTTCAAAGACATTTTCAGTTACCACTGAGGTTCCTTCAGCAATTGCGTTAAGTGCGATCACCATTGGTTGTAAATCTGTTGGAAAACCTGGATAGGGAAGTGTTGCAACATCAACTGCAATTGGTCTTTTATCCATCTTCACTCTAAAACCATTTGGTGTTGTGGTAACTACTGCACCTGCCTCAACTAACTTATCAAGTGGAAGCTCTAGGTGATCGGCTCTACCATTTTCAATAGTTATATCCCCTTGAGTCATAGCAGCTGCAAATGCCCAAGTTCCGGTAACAATTCGATCGGCCAATGTTGCATGGGTTGCAGGTTTTAATGAACTTACGCCTTCGATGGTAATGGTGTGAGAGCCAAGTCCTGAAATCTTTGCACCCATTGAAATTAAGAATTCTCCAAGATCTACAACATCTGGTTCACGTGCTGCATTATCAATAACAGTCTTACCTTTTGCCAGTGTTGCAGCGGTCATAATGTTTTCAGTTGCTCCAACACTTGGAAACTCAAGAGTGATGTTGGCCCCTTTTAATCCATTTGGTGCTTTTGCAATTACAAAACCATGCTCTGAATAAATCTCAGCACCCATCTCAGTCAGGCCATTAATATGAAAATCTAAACCGCGTGAACCAATAGCGTCTCCACCAGGAAGTGCAACCTCAGCAAGTAATGCTCGGGTAATTAATGGACCTAAAACATTTATCGAGGCTCTCATTTTTCTAACCATGTCATAATCTGCCCGATGTCCAAGTTCAACTGGAACATCAATGCTTACTTGGCTTAGCTGCCGATCTATTTCAACTTTGCAACCTAACCGGGTTAATAATTCAGCCATATACTCAACATCTGCAATTGCAGGAAGATTTGTAATTACTGATTTTCCAGGGGCAAGCAAAGTAGATGCCATTAACTTAAGTGCAGAGTTTTTTGCACCACTTACTCGGACAGTGCCAAGTAATCTGGCCCCTCCAACTACCCTTAAGCGCTCCATAATTCCCCATTGTAATTGCTTGAGGTAGGGTGAGGTCATGGTCAACTTAACCCGCATATACACAAAAACAGGCGATGATGGCACAACCTCACTCGGGGATATGAGCCGCACCTCAAAAAATGATCCACGACTAGAGGCATATGCCACCGTTGATGAAGCGAACTCATCAATCGGTGTTGTGTTAGCAATGGGCGGAATTGAAGATGCCGAAATTATCAAGTTGTTAATTAGAGTTCAAAATGACCTCTTTGATGTTGGAGCAGATCTTTGCACGCCTGTAGTTGATAAGCCTGAGCACGAACCACTTAGAGTTTTAGAATCGCAAATAGATTACTTAGAAAAACAGATTGATAAGTTCAACGAAGGATTGCAACCATTACGATCATTTGTATTACCTTCTGGAACTCCTGCTGCAGCGTTACTACATGTTGCAAGAACTGTAACTAGAAGAGCAGAGCGTGCTACCTGGCATGCAATCCACTCCTTTGGTGGTGGCGTAAATCCAATTACTGCTAAATACCTAAACCGGCTATCTGATTTACTCTTTGTGTTGGCAAGAGATGCAAATAAAGTGATTGGCGACCAGCTTTGGGTACCAGGAGCAAACCGCTAACTATTTAAAGTTGCCTTGGCAATCTTTAAATCTTTTTCAAAAACAAGAAGCTTTGGTCCTGCTTTAGTTTGAGAAAGTGTCGCTTTTATTCCAACTGCGATTAACTTCTGCCTAAGCATTTCACCTTCAATATGATTCTTCGGTGAGTGAGCAACTTTAAGCAAACCGTACTCATCTTCATGGCCAATCCGCTTATCCTTTTCAATCACTGATTTATTTCCTGAAAATGCCCATTTTAAAATCACTGCCATTACTCCAACGACCAGAAAACCCGAAAATGAAATTAAAAACAACCCATTATTAATGCCGCCTAGCACTACTTAATCTCCAATCAACTTACTTAATCGGTGTATAAATATTTGCTGGATATTTTTCACTGGTACCAGATTTATGGCAAATCGCAGAGATTCCACCTACATAAATACCTGTGCGAGCTGCCCCTGGAACTGATAGTCCAGTAGTTGAATCAATCACAGAAGGGCCAAACAATGGCTCATCACTTACTAAAATTATGTTTGCATAAGTTTGTGGCGATAGTGGTCCATATAAAGTGCGTAATCTACCTAGCGCAACTTTTTTACTTGAGTCAGATGGGTCAACACCAAAGACTGTGGACTTTATCTCCCACCACTCACATTTGTAATCGGCGGCAACAATTACTGCACCACATGCATTTGATTCACATTTTTTAACAGTTTCAGCAAGTCCTGCCTTTGCAGAGATAAGACCTAGCAACTCTTTACTTGTTGGAATCTTTGCGTAAATGCCCTTATTGGCAGTGAAACCAATTGGTGGCCAAATTGGTGATGGTGATGGGATTGGTGTTGCAGTTTTCTTTGGCTTCTTTTTCTTTACCGGCTTCTTGCTTGGTTTCTTAGTAGGTTTTTTAGTAGTAGAAGCTGTTGGCTTACTGGCAGATGTTTTTGATGCTGAAGGTGCAGTAGATGCTTTACTACTTGGTTTTGGTGGTGGAGTTGCTGCATTGGTAGGTGCGGTGAGAAATGAGGTAATGATTACAAAAGCAATTACTGATTTAATTCTCATTCTCTGCTCCATTTAAAGCTTTTGATTGCAAAGATCAGACCTAATACCAGCCAAACAGAAATTACCAAAGCAGTTTTTCCTAATTCCCAATTTCCAGCAACCTCTTGAGTAGCAAACTCCTCAGGTAAGAAAACAGATCTCATTCCCTGAGTAAGCCACTTTAGTGGAAATATTGCAGCAAATTGTTGCATCCAATTTGGCAGTGAGGTGAATACAAAGAAAACTCCACTAAAAAATTGCAGAATAATCACAATTGGAGAGACGACCGCTGATGCTCCTCGTCCACTTTTTGGAACCACTGAGAATGCAATTCCAAGAACTGTTGAACAAGCACTTCCTAGAACTACCAACCAGGTGAAGTTCCACCAAAGCGATGCCTGGGTAGGTAGATTCAAATCAAAAACAACAGATCCAAAAAACAAAAGCAGAGCGGTTTGAATTATCATTAAAAATGTAACCAACAAAGCTTTGCCGATAAAGTAAGAGGAGACTGACATTGGAGTGCCTCTTAATCGCTTTAATGTTCCATCATCTCGCTCCATTGGGATAGTTATAGCTAACTGTTGAAAGCCAGTATTAACTAAACCAGAGGCGATCATGCCAGCAACGAAATACTGACTAAAAGTAACTCCTGGGGCAATAGTGTCTTTAAAAACTGTTCCAAATATAAATAACAAAATTACTGGAAAAAATAATGTGAAAACCACAGATTCGCGTTGTCTTAAAAATTGTTTTAACTCAAGGCCACTACGCAATATGCCAATTCGAAGAGTTTCACCTAAAAATTTCATTTAAGCTCCCCGATCATCTTTAGATAGATCTCCTCTAAATTAGGGCGTGCAACCTCAAGCTCTGGGATTTCACCATTAAATCTTTGATTAAGTCGAATGACCTCAGTGGTTGGATCTTTAGTCTCAATGACTTGTTGTTTTCCGTTTTCAAGCCAGCTGACTTTTGCTAGCGCGGTATTTCGCCCACCTAGTGTTTGCGGTGTTCCAATCTCAATGATTTTTCCGTTGTTAATTACGCCAACTCGATCAGCTAGTTCCTGTGCCTCATCTAGGTAGTGGGTAGTTAACAAGATTGTTTTACCCTCTGCTTTTAAGGTTCGAATTAACTCCCAAAAAGATCTTCTAGCTTCAGGATCAAAACCTGTTGTGGGTTCATCTAAAAACAAAATCTCTGGAGAACCAATTATTCCAAGAGCAACATCTAAGCGTCGACGTTGACCGCCAGATAATTCTCTAGCTTTAGCATTTATTTTTTCTCTAAGCCCAACCTCATCAATTACCTGTTCCACATCCCTTGGATTCTCATAATAATTTGCATAATGTGAAATAGTTTCAATAACTGACAAATCTGCAGCATCTGTCGTTGATTGCAAGACGATTCCAATCCGATTTCGCCATCTTTGACCTGCACTACCTTTAGTCGCTGGATCAAAACCCAAAACTCTTACCTGTCCGCCAGATGCTTTTCGATATCCTTCAAGAATTTCAACAGTCGTGGTTTTGCCTGCACCATTTGGTCCAAGTAGGGCAAATATTTCCCCGGTCTCAACCTTTAGATCAATCCCATCAACGGCAGTCTTTGAGCCATACTTTTTTACTAGTCCAATTACCTCAATTGCATGGGTGATGCTCATGGCGACATCTTGCCTTATTTGGTAATAAAAAGTTAATTTGTTCGGGAGAATAATCCTGTGAGTCCACGTAAAAGTAAGCCAAAGCGCAGCCGCGGTAGAGCAGCGCCATCTGATATTGAGCGAGAGATCACAACCTCAAATGAATCACTGGAAGAGCATGATGATGGAATTTTTATTGTTAGAAAAATTAGTGGCAGTACTTCCAATAAGCCCTATCGATGCCCAGGGTGTGATCAAGTAATTCCGATGGCAACGCCCCATACAGTGGCATGGTTAGAGCATGACCAAAGTGGACGAAGGCATTGGCATAATATTTGTTGGAGCAAGCGCAATATAAGAAAACCCAAGGTTGAGCGCACTCGTAATGCTCCTAGATATTGAGATTATCTAGCACAGAATATTTAATTTTCGACTTTCTAGTTATAGTTAGCAAATGAGCAAAACTTTCACAGCCACCAACCCAGCAACTGGTCAACCAGTTGGTCAGCCAATTAACGAAAATACTTTTGAAGAGGTCAGTGCAGCAATTGCAGCTGCGGAGAAAGTTAAGAAAGTATTTGCCGTAACAACTCCAACTCAACGAGCAGCTCTTCTAAATGCGATTGCAGATTCAATTGAAAGTGAGAAAGAAAAGCTTGCAGAAATCTCTCATCTAGAGACCGGACTTCCACTTCCACGAGTAACAGGTGAAGTGATGCGCACAGTAATTCAAATCCGCGCTTTTGCTGATCTAGTTAAAACCGGTGGACACTTGCTACCAATAATTGATTTAGCAGATGCAAACTTCCAACCAGTTGCCAGGCCAGATCTTCGCAAATCCCAACAATCACTAGGTGTGGTATCAATATTTGCAGCATCAAACTTTCCATTAGCTTTCTCAGTTGCAGGTGGTGACACTGCATCAGCATTAGCTGCAGGTTGCCCAGTAGTTGTTAAGGCTCATCCATCACATCCAAATACCTGCCAACTTGTGTATCAGGCAATTGTTAAAGCAATCCAATCACAAGGGCTGCCAAAGGAAATCTTTGCACTTGTGCAAGGTGTTAATCCGGAGATTACTCATTGGTTGGCAAAGGATCCACAAATTACTGCAATTGGTTTTACCGGCTCTGGTTTAGTCGGAAAATTATTAATTAAGTTAGCGCAAGAGCGAGAGATTCCAATTCCAGTTTTTGCTGAAATGGGATCATTAAATCCAGTTTTCTTCACCCCGGGCGCGCTTGTTGAAAAAGCAGAAGAGTTGGCTAAGGCTGCAATGGATTCTGCATTACTTGGCTCTGGTCAGTTTTGTACAAAGCCAGGAATAATGATTGTTCCAAAAGATTCAGCAGGGGATAAATTTATTGCCCAGGTGCAATCTCATGTTGCAGAGCAAAAAGTCGGACCACTATTAAACAAAGGAATTGCAACCCGATTCACCGAGGCAATATCTTCAATAAGCAAAGCAAAGGGAGTTAAGGTTTTAACAGGAGTAACAAATCCAGATGGTTACGGCGTAACTCCTAGTATTTTTGTAGTTGATTGGGAGGATGTAAAAAATCATGATGATTTACTTGAGGAGCACTTTGGTCCAACCTCAGTAATCATTAGAGCGGATTTTAGTCAGTATTTAAGTATCGCAAAAGCGATGAGTGGACAACTTGCATCTGCGGTTCATGCCGGAAGTAATGAGGATGTAAAAGATCTTGTCTCGGCCTTAACTCAATTGGCTGGTAGATTAATTTGGAATGGTTTTCCAACCTCAGTTTCTGTTACAGCTGCACAAAACCATGGTGGGCAATGGCCAGCATCATCATCACACACAACCTCTGTTGGATTAGATGCTTTATACCGATTTGTGCGCCCAGTTGTTTACCAAAACTTTCCAGATAATTTATTGCCGGCAGAGCTACAAAACGCCAATCCATACGGTATTGAGCGGGTAGTGAATGGCGTTCGAAGTACAAAAGCTATTAACTAATTACTTGTAGTTAATAACCTTATTTGTAATTGTTCCGATACCTTCGATTGTTGTAACCACAACCTCGCCACCTTTTAGGAATTTTTCTGGTCTAAATCCCATACCAACACCCTCTGGCGTTCCAGTATTAATAACATCTCCAGCTTTTAACTCCATAAATTGAGAGATATACCAAACGCAATGGTTTATTCCGAAAATTAGATCATTGGTGCGAGAGTTTTGTCTAACCTCACCATCAACTGTGCAGGAAAGAGCTAGGTTGTTTGGATCAAGATTTTTATTCTTCAGCTCATCAGCAGTAACAATCCATGGACCCATTGGATTAAATGTTGGGAATGATTTTCCTTTCACCCATTGACCACTTCGCTCAACCTGCCAGTGGCGCTCTGAAACATCTTGAGAAATTGTGTAACCAAGAATGTGTTCAGATGCTTGCTCTGGGGATTTTAAGTAAAGTGCATTTTTACCAATCACAATGCAAAGCTCAACCTCATAATCAGTTTTAGTTGAGTTTGGTGGAACCACAACATCATCATTTGGGCCAATAACTGTATCTGGTGCTTTCATGAAAATTACTGGCTCAGGTGGAGGAGTCATGCCAGACTCAACAGCATGCTTTGCATAATTTAGACCAACACAAATAACTTTGGTTGGGCGAGCAACTGGGGATCCAATTCGATAATCAGAGATGTTAACTTTTTTCCGGCTACTTAAATCAGCTTTTGCAATTTTGCTAATAGCACCGTTTTCCAACTCCACTCGATTGAAATCTGAGATTAGATCATCAACGAAAACCGCCTCAGTATCTGAGACAAGTACTGCTGGCTTTTCCTGATTTAACTGTCCTAAGCGGGTGATTCTCATGATTTCCTTCTTATCGGTGGTGGATGAAGTTTTGGCGGTAATGATCTAGAATATGAAAACCTTAACATAAGGATTTTCTCAGTATTTGAGAGCTGAAATAGATTTGGAAAGGCGAGCGTGAGCGAAGAGAAGTTTGATCGCCGCAGCCAGTATTGGTTTGGATTAAAAGATAAGGGTGGATACATCCACCGTGAAAGATTGCGTAATCAAGGTTACGCCCCCGATGTTTTTGATGGTCGCCCAGTTATCGGTATTGCGAATACCTGGTCTGAATTAAACCCTTGCAACGGCTCCCTTCGTGATGTTGCCGAAGCGGTTAAGCGCGGTGTTTGGGAGGCTGGTGGTTTTCCACTTGAGTTCCCTGCGATGTCACTTAGTGAATCTTTGCAACGACCAACGACCATGTTGTATCGAAATATGCTTGCCATGGAGGTTGAGGAGTTAATTCGTTCTCATCCATTAGATGGCGTTGTACTACTTGGAAATTGCGATAAGACGCCACCTGGATTACTGATGGGTGCTGCAAGTGTTGATCTACCAACACTAATGATTACTGGTGGTCCAATGTTAAATGGTCGCTACCAAGGACAATCTGTTGGTTCAGGAACTTTAGTTTGGAAATACAGCGAACAGGTAAGAAGTGGCAAGATCTCCTTTGAAGAGTTTATGGCAATGGAATCTTGCTCAGCAAGAAGCCAAGGCTCATGCATGACAATGGGAACTGCTTCAACTATGGCTTGCGTTACCGAAGCATTAGGAGTTCAGTTACCAGGAGCTGCTGCTATGCCAGCAGTTGATTCACGTAAGTTTGCACTAGCTCACCTATCAGGACGTCGAATTGTGAAGATGGTTGAGGAAGATCTAAAACTTTCTCAAATTCTAAATCGTAAATCATTTGAAAATGCTATTAAAATTTTGGCAGCAATCGGTGGCTCAACAAATGCAGTGGTGCACTTGTTAGCGATTGCCGGTCGTGTTGGTGTGCCATTAAACCTTGATGATTTTGATAAGTTAGGAAAAGAAGTACCAGTACTTGCAAATATGATGCCAAGTGGACAATTCCTAATGGAGGAGTTCTTTGATGCCGGCGGTATTCCAACAGTTATGAAGGAGCTAGGCAATCTAATTCACACCGATCACATCACAGTGACTGGAAAAACAGTTAAAGAAAATATTGAAGGCGCTGAAAACTGGAACAAAGAGGTTATTACGCCAGCCAACAAACCATTCCAAGCAGCAGGTGCTGGAATTGTTGTTGTTCGTGGCTCACTTGCACCAAATGGTGCAATCATCAAGGTTTCAGCTGCATCACCAAAATTGTTAACTCATAAAGGCAAAGCTTTAGTATTTGCAGAGATTGAAGAGTATCTAAAGGTTGCAGATGATCCAGATCTTCCGGTAACTGCTGACACAATTTTAGTTTTACAAAACTCAGGACCAAAGGGTTATCCAGGATTTCCAGAGGTTGGAAATCTACCAATGCCTAAAAAAATGCTTGAGCAAGGCGTGACAGATATGGTGCGAATCTCTGACGCACGTATGAGTGGAACTGCCTACGGCACAGTTGTATTGCATGTTTCACCTGAATCAACTGCTGGTGGCCCACTTGCATTTGTTCAAAATGGCGATGAGATTGAGTTAGATGTTCCAAATAGAAAATTGAATCTACTAGTCTCCGAAGAAGAGTTGGCTAAACGAAAAGCAGCTTGGGTGCCACCAAAACCTAAGGCTGAGCGTGGTTGGAGCAAGATGTATATCGAGCATGTACAACAAGCCCACCTTGGTGCAGATCTTGATTTCTTAGTTGGCGGAAGTGGCGATTACGTACCACGCCACTCTCACTAATTAAAAGGATTTGTAAACTTAGTACTTTCAGTTGCTTCAAACTCTAACAATCTATTCCACTTAGCATTTCGTTCACTGCCGTGGGTAGAGCCAACCTTTATTTGTCCAGCATTCCAACCAGTTGCAAGATCAGCTAGCCAGGAGTCTTCATTCTCACCAGAGCGAGCTGAAACAACTGTATTAAAGTTATTTGCCCGTGCTTGCTTTAGAACATTTAAAGTTGATGTTACTAAGCCATTTTGATTTGCTTTGATCAAGATGGCGTTAGCACTTTTCTCACTTATCGCTTTATTTAAACGAAGCAGATTTGTTGTAAGTAGGTCATCGCCTAATACCTGGAGTTTCTTTGGTGCAAGCTCGGTAAAGGTTTGCCAGGAGTTCCAATCATCTTCTGCAAAGGGGTCTTCAATTGAAATAATTGGCTGATTTGATACCAAGTTGTTTATGTACTCAACAAATTCAGATTGGGAATAGCTCTTACCAACTGTTGAAAGGTTGTAGTTTTTCCCATCAAAGAATTGAGTGGCCGCAACATCGAGAGCAAGACACACCTCACTGCCAACCTTTAAGCCAACTTTTTCAATTGCACTGACTACAAATTCACATGCTTTTTCAATTGAGGTAAATGCAATTGCAAGGCCACCCTCATCTGCCACTAAATTAGTTACATGCCCTGCCTCTTTACCTAACTTTGCTGCCATCTCCCGAACTGCCACAATCCAAGAAAGTGCCTGGCTAAAGCTTTTTGCACCAACTGGAATTATTAAAACATCTTGAATATCCATAGTTCGATTGGCATGTGCTCCACCAGATAAAATGTTAACCATCGGCATTGGAATTAATAATTGTCCTTCAGGATTAAAGGATCTAGCTAAAGATTTATTTTGTGAGTGGGCATCGGCATAGGCGGCAGCAATTGAAACAGCTAATGTGGCATTGGCTCCTAGTAGATGGTGATCTTCGGAGGGATCTAACTCAATAAGTTGGGAATCAACTAAATTTAAATCGATCTGCTCCTCAACTAATTTAGGGGCAATCTTCTTATTGATATTTTCAACAGCTTGTTGAACTGATAATCCACCATAGTATTTCTCTTCAAACTTACTTCCACTATCTCTTAACTCTTTCGCTTCATGAGCACCAGTGGATGCACCAGATGGAATACGGGCTGTGTGGGTGGTGCCATCAGTTAATGAGATGGCAGCTGCAACTGTTGGCTTTCCTCTGGAATCAAGTACTTGATATCCAACAATCTTATTAATCTTCACTTTGCACTCATTTCAAATAAATTAGATACTGAAAGATTAGCGGTATTAGCCAAGATTGCCTTGGTAAAGCTTTGTAGTTTGACCTGTTGATCTGGTGAAAGGTAATTAACAGGGGATTTTCCTTCAACTCTGGCCAAAGCAATTAGAGCGGTGTGCTTAACTACAGATGGTGAGATCGCCCTTAATTTTTCATACTCCTTCACAAATGCCAGCCCGGTATTGCTAAGCAACTTTGCATGTAATCGATCTTCGGTTCGGAAGAATTTGCAGAGCAGGTGGGCGAGCAAAAAAGCTAGATCAAAGACTGGATTACCAACATGGGTAACCTCAAAATCTAAGATATAAACTTGATCATCCATTGAAACCATAATGTTCTTAGGCGAAAAATCTCCATGCACAATAGTTGTCTTATCACCTTCTAATTCATTAATTAACTTACGGATCTCAACTTCAATCTGTGGATTTTTTGCTGCTACAAATCGATAAAATGGATCAATTCTTAACTGCTCAAATAAAGAGTCCTCCATAAACTTAATTCTTGCCTGCGCATTTGTTTGACCAAAGTTATGCCAGCTAGCCAGTGTTTTCCCAAGATGTGCGCCAATATCTGGATTAATAACCCCTGATAGTAAATCTGATTTCCATACTGTGCTGCCAACTGGAACTCGCTCTAGTACCAATACAAACCGTTCTGGATCTAGAAATATTAACTTTGGCACCTGGGTTGGACTTAATTGGTTAAAGAGCTCAATTGCATTGGCCTCAACTATTGCCCGGCGTTGATCTGCCTCCCATTTTTCACTTACTGCAAGCTCGGCTAGTGCTTGCTTTAAAACTAGCTTTTGAGAGTTTGTATTTATTGCCAGCACCACATTTGAAACTCCGCCAGTTAAAACCTCAACCTGGGGATTTTCACTTGCTGCTACTACTTTCTTACTTACTAAGTAATCAATTACCGTGTCTTGATTAAGCAGCTCAACGCTCACTAGGTTAAACCCTAGATAATTCTGGCGATTGAAAAGCCAAAATCAACCACAAGTGATTGACCAGAGATTGCGGTGTTGTCCTCTGATCCAAGCAAGAAGGCAGCATTGGCGACATCTGACGGAATGATCATTTTCTTACCTGGTGTTTGTTTTTCAACATTTGCAATCTGCTCAGGCTTTAAAAGGCCTCGCGCCATCGGTGAATCAACAATTCCTGGCAATAATCCATTAACTAGTATTCCTTTGGAGTTTCCAAGATCAACTGCCATAGATCTAACTAAGCCACCAACTGCAGCTTTTGTGACTGTGTAGGAGAATTTTTCTTGTCTAGTAATTAACTCCCAGAAGGAGCTTAAGATAACTACTTTGCCTTTGTTTTTGATTAGGTTATGCAAGATCAAGGCCTTTGTAGTCTCTGATACAAATGAGACATTTGCCTGAAATAGTCGGTTTAACTCATCCAATGAGTAGTTGATGATTGAATCATTTGTATTGGCTCCTTGGGCAAAAATAACTGCATCAAAAAGTTGTCCCTTTAGTAGATCTGGAACTGGTCCCTCTGTAATTGGCAGGAGAAATTGATCAGCTGGGTTTGTAAGGGTGCGAACACCAAAAGCTACTTCATAACCTTCTGCCTTAAACTTTTCGCCAATTGCTGCACCCAAGGCACCAGTACCACCAAGAAGAAGGAGTTTAAGGGGAGCTGAATTACTCATCTTATTTCTTAAAACCATACCGATCTAGGATCGCTTTGCTAATGGCAGCTCGTCTTACTCGCTCACGTGCTGAAGATTCAACCAACCCTTGGATATGGGCACCAGAAGGATAAAGACCTGGTGAGTTTCTGATTGTGAACTTCAAATAAATAGGAGCAGCAACTCTTACCAAGTCTGCACTCTCATAATGGCGAACTGCGCCACCAAAATCATCTGGTCCTTCAACATAAACATCAACAGGAATATCAACCTGAGATCTGATCGCTGCAATCTGTTGCAGAGAAAGATCGGTTGCAAGATTTAATGTTGTTGCTCCAAGATCTTCAAGCAGTGCTGCTGTGGCTGGGTTGTTGCAAACTAATGCCACAGAGGTTTTAAGAATTAAATCCTTTGGCAGATCACCCTTGCGCTTTGCCTCACCTAAAACCTTTAACAATCCAAGGTCGCCAACTAATACACTTCTTAGTCCCAAGCTAACTCCGTGAATTACATCCTCTAACGCAAATCTAAGTTGATCAGCACCACGTAATGTTGGTGAGGCAAGAACACCAGCTGAGGCTGAAACCTGCTTGCCAATATCCCATGCAGCACGCGGTCCAACAAAGAGACAAACCTCAATCTTCTCTTTCTTGCCAAGGGCAACCATCTGCTTAATCTCATCATCGGTTTGCATCATGATGCCTGAGCCTTGGGAGATACGGTGAATTATTAATTTATGTTTCTTAGCTTCATCAACAACAGTTTTAAATGCTGCCGGACCTTCCACGGAAGGTATTTCAATTTTATATCTTGAGCCATCGGCAAATCGCTTGCCTGATTCAGGCAGAGCATCTGCATCTTGAGATTGGATCTTTTGCTTACTTAAAATTCCAATTGAGCGCTTCATTGGACCCTTTGGATCACGAGTGCTTGGCCAAGATGCCATGATTCTCCGTTCAATTCTTTTCTTTATCAATCAGGCAAGTATAATCAGATAATTATGAGTAGCAACAGCGGATTTGAGCAGACCACATACGCAGGACAGGTAGTAGTTGTTACTGGCGCGGCAAGTGGAATTGGAAAATCAGCAGCGCAGTTAATTGCATCCCGGGGTGCAACAGTTATCTGTGTTGATTTAAATCAAGCAGGTGCAAATCAATGCGCGGATGAGATCAATAAAACTGGCGCAATGGCAGAGAGCGCAACCTTAGATATTTCAAATCAAAGTGCTGTGATGAGTCTAATTTCTGAGATTGAGAAAAAACATAACAAAATTGATGCATTAGTAAATTGCGCAGGTTACCCAGGACCAACTGGAGTACTTGTTGAAACTATTAACTGGAATGATTTCCAAAAAGTTATTGAAGTAAATCTCTATGGCGCAATCTGGTTAACCCAGGCGGTATTGCCAGGAATGAAGAAACAAAAGTATGGCCGAATAGTTCAAGTTGCATCTATTGCTGGCAAAGAGGGCAACCCAAAGATGTCGCCATACAACACTGCAAAGGCTGGCTTAATTGGATTTGTTAAAGGTGTTGCAAAAGAGGTTGCCACCGATGGCATCACCATTAACTCTTTAGCACCTGCGGTAATTGCAACTCCAATTAATATAAATACTGCAAAAGAAACTTTGGATTATATGATCTCTAAAATTCCAGCCGGCCGACTTGGTGAACCAAGTGAGGTTGCAGAGATAATTGCATTTATGGGATCAAAAGCTTGCTCATTTACAACTGGCTTTACCTTTGATATTTCAGGTGGCAGGGCAACCTACTAATAAATCACTTGTAGTGGCATACTTGCCGCTATGGCCGAAGCTGTCCGTGCGTTAACACTTGCTGAATTACGCAAACGAAAAAGCGTTAAATGGCGACACTTTCCTTCTGATGTATTGCCACTTCCAGTTGCTGAAATGGATTTTCCAACTGCGCCAAAGATAAAAACTGCATTAACAGATATGGTGGAAAGATCTGACACCGGTTACCTAGGACCATTCCCAGAGTTATTTGATGCCTTTGCAAACTTTTCAGCAAAGCGTTGGGGCTGGCAGGTTGATACCAAGCAAATGAGAATAGCCACCGATGTTGGCGTTGGCATTGTTGAGATCATGCGGACATTGATTAAGCCGGGTGAGAAGGTAATGCTTAACTCACCTGTCTATGAAAACATTTGGCGATGGGTCTCAGAGGTTCATGCCGCAACAGTGGATACCCCACTTAGTGAAGATAATTTAAGTTACAAATTAGATTTAGCTGCAATTGAAAAAGAGTATCAAAATGGCGTCAAAGTTCACATCCTGTGTCATCCACATAACCCAGTTGGGGCAATTTTTAGCAAGGATCAATTATCAGAGTTAGCAGATCTTGCAAAGAAGTATCAGGTAGTAATTTTAAGTGATGAGATCCACGCACCCCTTACCTATGATGCAAAAACTTTTACACCATTTTTAAATGTAAGCCAAAATGCTAAAGAGGTTGGAATAACCATAACTAGCGCTAGTAAATCCTTTAATCTTGCAGGCCTTAAATGTGCAGTAATTATTACTGAATCAACCAAATTGCAGGAGCGGATTAACGTAATGCCACCTGCTGTTACCTGGCGTGCTTCATTATTTGGCGCAGTTGCCTCAACCGCTGCTTATGCAGAGTCAGTAGATTGGCTAGATGGAGTTTTAATTACTTTAGATCAAAACCGTAAATTGGTTGAAAAATTAATTGCTACCAAAGCTCCGGCAATTAAGTATCGAATTCCAGATTTTGGCTATCTTGCCTGGCTTGATCTATCTGCTTTAGGACTGGGTGAGGATCCATCTGCTGCGATCTTAGAAAAAGGTAAGTTAGCGGTTAATGGTGGAGTTTTATATGGACCAAAACATAAGAGTTTTGTAAGACTTAATTTTGGAACTAGCCCTGAGATTATTACTGAGGCCTTTGATCGGCTTGCAAACTGCTTGTAGTTTTACTTTCTCTTTCCGTGAAGTCTTTTAATCAAAGTTACTAGTACTTTTTCAGAAAGCCTTGTTCGCTTAAAGGATGTGAACTTGAGCGGAATATTAAATCTAGGTTTAACAATAGTTCTGGCGTAGGTGTATTCAAGTAGGCCTTCAGCGCCATGGATGCGGCCATAACCTGAATCTTTAACCCCACCAAATGGCACAGATGCAACGGCGGCAAATAAAAATACTGAGTTAATTGAAACCATTCCGCAAGCTAATTGGGTAGCAATTTTTTCACCATCTCGTTTTGAAAAGACCGCAGCAGCTAAGCCGTAATTACTGGCATTAGATAACTTGATTGCCTCATCGGTATCAATGACTCGATTTATTGCAAGAGTTGGCCCAAAGGTCTCTTGTGTCATGGCAGTTGAACTTTCTGGAACTTCAACCATGATTACCGGCTCAACAAATGCACCTTTAACAGAGTCTGCTCCGCCAACTAAAAACTTTGCCCCACTTGCTTTGGCATCATCTAAATGAGATTGAATAACCTTTAATTGAGATGGCATTGTGGCTGGGCCGTAATCTTTACCAACCTCAATCTTTTTAGCCATCTTGGTGATGATCTCAATAAACTCATCAGCAACAGATTCAACAACATAGACTCTTTCTGCCCCAATACAAGATTGACCAGCATTTGCCATCGCAGACCAAAGAGCGTATTCAGCGGCAAGCTTTAGATCAGCATCCTTTGCAACAATAACTGGATCTTTACCACCACACTCAAGCACAACTGGAATCATCGATGCTGCGCAACTTTCTGCAACCTTCTTAGCTGTTTTTGTAGAGCCAGTAAAAGAGATCTTATTAACCTTTGATTGGGTTAATGCTTTACCAGTATCTGGCAATCCTGTAACTGTTGTAAATATATTTTCAAATGGTGCAATCTGAGCAAATGAATCAGAGAGCCACTTGCCAACACCTGGTGTGAACTCAGATGGTTTAAATACAACGGTATTACCAGCAGCAAGTGCATAAGCAATTGAGCCCATTGGTGTAAAGATTGGATAATTCCATGGACCAATTACGCCAACAACACCAAGGGGAGATCTTTGTACCTGTGCCTTCATGTTAAACATCATTAGGCCAGCAGGGCGATCCTGTTTTTGCATAATCTGCTCAGCATGATTTGCCGCCCAAGCCAGGTGATCAATTGCAATTGAAACCTCTAAGGATGCATCTCCAATTGGCTTGCCACACTCAGTTGCAACCAATTGTGCAATCTCTTCTTGATTCTTCGTTAAATAAGCTGCCCACTTAAGCAAAACTTTCTTGCGGGTAACAAAGCCCAACATCTGCCAACGATTACTAACTACTTTTGCAGCATCTACTAAGGCAAAGACCTCATCGGGTGAGAAGTTTTTATACTGTGCAATAACCTCACCTGTTTTAGGATCACACTTATCAAATACCGCGCTTTGGCTCACCAGGTAAGAGTAAACTCTTTTCGTGCCTGAGTTAATCCGCCCTTCAACTGTTTTGCCAGCAAATCGCACGCCCTTCACGATCAAAACCGGTGATGGGCTTAATTTAATTGGTGAGGTGGCAACTCCAATCGGTGAAATTACCGGCTCACTTCTGATGCTCCACCCCAACCCATCGGGTGGGGGAATGATGGACTCACATATATATAAGAAAGCTGCCAATCGATTACCTGCCATGGCAGGAATACAAATAATTAGATTTAACACAAGAGGCAGTGAAAGTGTGGCAGGAAAAAGTGAGGGTGAGTATGACCATGGCAAATCTGAAGAGCAAGATGTGTTGGCCGCCCTTGATTACTGTTTTGAAACATTAAAGATAAAGGATCTATATGTAATCGGTTGGTCCTTTGGCACAGAGCTTGCTTTGCAATATGCCAGAGATAAAAGAATTAAAGAATTAATCCTGCTAAGCCCGCCAATGTTATCTACAACCGATGAGGATTTAGATTTTTGGATTAAAGATGGCAGAGCTATTACCGCACTTATCCCTGAGTTAGATGATTACTTAAAGCCAGATGCTGCAAAGCTTAAGTTTTCTAGAGTTAAAAACTTAAAGCAAATTGATGTGGCAGGGGCAAAGCATCTATGGGTAGGTGAGCCTATGGTTAATTTGGTGTTAAGTGAAATTGTTAAAGTTATTGCGCCAAGCAGATTGCCACTACCAGAGCAGATTTAGTTTTGTTCAGCCCTTGGAAAAACAACCTCATCTAATATAAGCAAGATTGCAGCAGCAATTGGCACGGCAAGTAATCCGCCAATTAATCCAAGCAAAGAAGCACCAAGGAGTGCGGCAATAATTGTCACAAGCCCTGGGATAGCCAAAGACTTTCGCATAATTCTTGGTGTGATCACATAATTTTCAATCTGTACATAAACAATATATGCAGCGAGTGCAATAACAGCTGTTGTTAAGGAGTCGGTCAGGCTGACTACGGTAACAATTGCCATGCCAATAAAGTGGCCAACTAATGGAATAAAGCCGCAGATTAAAACCACCATCGCAAGTGGTCCTGGGTATGGCATGCCAATTATTAATCCCATGATCAAAATAAATGTGGCAGCAAGGGCGGCAATGATTGCCTGTCCGCCAACAAAGGAGCCAATTCTTGAAACAATTGCATTTGTTAGCTTTGAAACCCGATCTCTTCTTGAGCCTGGCACAAACTTAAGCCCAATATTCATTACCTGTGGCAGGGAGGCTAGGAAGTAGAGGGTTAGAACCAAGATAGTGATGGTTGAAACCAGGCCAGAGACAACCGCTTTACCAACCCCGATAACTCCACCAAATGCGGTAATAGCAAACTCACCATTTTGAATAACTGAATCAATCTTGCTCTGCAATGAATCAATGACCCCATACCTATTATTGAGATCATTAATAAAGGCGTTGTTATTTAGATCCTTGATTAATTGCGGAGCGTTATCTAATAGTTGATTTCCCTGATCAAGCAGTGGTGGCACAGCGATTGCAATAAAAATAGCCACAAATATCAATACCGATGCCATCACAGCACCTACTGCTGCCCCCCGCTTTAAGCCTCGATTTTGGAAGAATAAAACAGCTGGATTTAAACCTGCGGCTAGGAATAAGGAGATGATAATTAATATGAATACCGCACTCGCTGATGCCAGCGCTTGCAGCGTAGTTAGCGCAATCAGCGCACCGAGTGTGACCATAAAACCAAAATAAAATGGGTGTGAGGTATTTACTGGTTTGCCAGCAACCCCAAAATCCTCAGAGCCTGTTGCCTTTGATTTTCTCCTAATCAATGGAGAGATCTTGGATCTAATTCTTGGTTTACTGAATCTGCTCATTTCATAATTTTATCCCTCTTTTTTTAAAAGCAGACCACCTTTGACCAGGTGGCTAGATATCAATGAGGCCGGCTCTGATCAGATAAAAAGGGTCAATAGGAAAGGGGTAATCAGGTAGGTATTGGTTTGATTAAACTAATCCCCAGACATTGATGATCTAGTAATTGGATAAATTTTTTAAGGCCAGGTGAGGAGGATAGGCGTGAGTATTAATAACTCCACCTCTGGTGGCTTTGGCAATGTTTTTGATCTTTCAACTTTAAAGCAACCTATCAATAAAGCAGAGCTACCGCAGATTGGCTTTGCAGTAACACAGGAGAATTTAGTTTCAGATTTTGTCGCAGCCTCAAAGGAGAAGGTTGTAGTACTTCTTGCAATATCTGCCCGTAGTACTCAGTCTGGCCAAATTCTTGAGATTTTAGGAAAGCTACAAGCAGCAGATAAAAACAGCTGGATACTTGGCACAGTAGATGTTGATGCCCAGCCTGAGGTTGCTCAAGCCTTACAAATTAAATCAGTACCAATAGCAATCGCAATCATCGCAGAGCAACTATTGCCACTATTTGAATCTGTTCCCCAACTTGATCAGGTGCGGCTGGTAATAAATAAATTATTAGAGCTTGCATCGCAAAAAGGAGTTGGCACAGCCCCTGAAGGGTTAAGTGAAATCCCAATGGAGCCGGAGGAGGAGGCAGCATATGCAGCAATGGAAAAAGGTGATTACAAAGCGGCTAAAGCATCGTATGAAGCTTGGTTAAAACGCAAACCAAATGAGCAGGTAGCCCTGGTTGGTTTAGCTCAGGTGAATTTAATGTTGCGGGTGGATGGCTTAGATCCAGTATTAACATTGCAAAATGAAAAGGCGGATGATCTAACTAGTCAGTTGATGTGTGCTGATATTGAGATTGCAACTGGAAATTATGAGGCAGCCTTTGACCGGATGATCAGAGCGGTTAAGAAGTTTTCCGGTGATGATCGAGATAAAGCTAAAGCGCATTTAATCTCATTATTTAATTTAGTTGATCCAACCGATCCAAGATTGATTAAGGCACGGGGAGAGTTAGCAAGCGCGCTCTTTTAATTAGTACTTTAATTAGCAGCAAATAATTTATACATATCTATATACATCTTTTATATACATCTTTATATGCAGCCAGATATCTTCAAATCTGCATCAGTGGCTGATTTGAGGATTGGGCTGAATCCAAAGATCTCCTAGCCAGATATTGTTAATAACAATCTTGTAATCTGGGGATCTATGCGAAAAATCGAGGTTTTTTTGCCCCTATAACCCTCCTTTGGGCTCACCCTCGGCTAGGCAAATTTCCCGCCTACCTCTACGCTATCTCCACTACTTGGTGGGCACAGGTCCGCTTTGTTGAACACTTAAGAAAGGTTTAACCCTTGATGAAAAAGAACCGTCTAAAGGTAGCCGTTGTCGCACTTGCTGCTTCTGTCAGCTTAGTTTTGACATCATGCTCCTCATCTTCATCTGATCTTTTCATTGCATCTGATCTACCTCTACAAGGTGGATCTGCAGATCAGAGCAAGTCAACTAACAACGCAATTAAATTATTGCTAAAGCAAATGGATAACACTGCTGGCGAATTCTCAGTTGGATTCCGCGAGTATGACAACTCCACAGCTGCAAAGGGTTCATGGGATGATGCACAATGTGCAAAGAATGCTCAAGCTCACGTAGCATCTAAGGACGAAGTTGCGGTAATGGGTACATATAACTCAGGTTGCGCAAAGATTATCGTTCCTGTTCTTAACCAAGATCCAGAGGGTCCAATGGTTATGGTTTCTAACGCCAACACAAACCCAGGTCTTACAAAGGCATGGGATCCAGGCGAGCCAGAGAAGTACTACCCAACTGGCGAGCGTAACTACTTCCGTGTTGTAACAACTGATGATAACCAAGGAAATGCTGCAGCAGAGTTTGCTAACAGCATTGGCATTAAGAGAGTTTATGTTCTTAATGATCGTCAAACATACGGACAAGGTGTTGCTCGTGCATTCACCGCTGCTGCTAAGAAGCTAGGAATTAACGTTCTATCTTCTGGTGATGCTGGCGAAGGCTGGGATGACAAGGCTCCAAACTACGAAGCGCTATTTAACAAGATCAAGAAGTTAAACCCAGACATGGTTTATGTCGGCGGTATCTTTGATCTAAACGGCGGACAATTGGTTAAAGACAAGGTTAAGTACCTTGGCGATAACACAAAGGTTAAGTTCATGATGCCAGATGGTTTCACTGGTTATCCTGACTTCCTAGCACTTCCAGAGGCACAAGGTGCATACCTTTCATTTACTGGTCTATCAATTGATCAGTTCCCTAAGGGTGGCGCTGCCGAGAAGTTCCAAGCTGATTACCTAGCAGAGTACGGTGAGGCTCCAACTAGCTCATTCTCTGTATACGGTGCAGCAGCAGCTCAGGTAATCCTGGCAGCAATTGCAGCTTCAGATGGAACTCGCAAGGGTGTCTATGAGGCAATGAAGTCTGTTGTTATCCCAGCATCTGAATCAGTAGTTGGTACAGAGCTGAAGTTCGATGCGAACGGCGATATTCTTTCAAAGGATATTACTATTCTTATCGTGAAGGACAACAAAGAGACCTTCGAGAAGGCACTTACAATCAACTAGTTCTAAATCTTTAGAACTATAAGGTTTGGGCGGCTACTGTAAAAAGTAGCCGCCCTTATCTTAACTCTCAGCAAAAAGAAATAAGTTTTAATAAAGAGAATTTACTCTTTACTGTATCTTTTGGATCAGTTAAGGTTAGAAACCAAAGCAGTACCTAGACATTTTGAAAGAGGTTTTCAGTGGCCAAGGCTGCAGTAGCAACAAAATTTAGCGGCACACCTGGACAAATCCGCCGCCAACGTATTGAAAGAATTGGCGCGATCATAATCAGTCTTGCCGCAGCATTTTGGATGTTGATAAATATTATTGAATCTCCTGACCAGTTTGCACAATCAGCGATCGCCGGTCTTCGTAACGGCTTGATTTACGCGATGATTGCACTTGGTTACACACTTGTTTATGGAATTATTGAGTTAATTAACTTTGCCATCGGCTTAGACCTTTTCCGTTGTTACTTTACCCAAAAGCCCGGCTGGCTTAAAGACCAAGATAATAATAAGAATGGTAAAGACCACTGACTGCGACCATGCCTGGCCAAATGCGATTGGCAAACCATCATTTAATCCTTGAATCAATCCGATAAGTAATCCACCAACTACTGCGCCCCAAAGGCTACCAATTCCACCCAATACCGCAGCGGTGAAGGCAATCAGACCAAGCTGGAAGCCAAGGTTGTAGTTAGTAGTACCAATTGATTGCTGATACAAAAGTCCGGCAGCTCCGGCCATCGCCCCACCAATTGCGAAGGTAAATGCGATTGTCTTATTCACATTAATACCCATCAATGTTGATGCATCTTTATCTTGGGAGGTAGCACGCATCGCTTTACCCTGCTTTGTGTTATTTACCAAGTAATTCAGTGCAAGTAGGAGTGGGAAGCCAATCAAAAATAGCCAGATAGTAAGCATGCTGATTCGAATCTCGCCTAGATAGATATCACCACTTGGGATCACAGTTGGCCACTGGCGTGGGGTTGATCCA
>KB900600.1 GCA_000378905.1 actinobacterium SCGC AAA028-A23 | reverse complement strand
CCTGGTGATTTAGTATTTTTTGGAAAACCAATTTCACATGTTGGAATTTACCTAGGTCCAGATCGAATGTTGCATGCTCCACGATCTGGTAGCCGAGTAAAAATTGCAAATATGGATATGGGCAGAAAACCTTATATTGGAGCCCGCCGTTTATAACGAGAAGAAAGCTCTCCTAGTTACAAATGATCTAGGGCCTCGAGCTGGTGGAATTGAAACTTTTGTACTTGGCCTAGTAGAGGGATTACCAAAAAATTCTTTAGTAATTTACACCTCATCTCAAAAAGGTGATGAAGCATTTGATTTAGAGCTTTTAGCCAAATTTGGAGCGGTTGTAATTAGAGATAGAGCAAAAATCCTGCTGCCAACTCCAAGAATTTCAAGGCGAGCAGCCCGAATCCTTAAGCAATACCAAATTAAAAATGTTTGGTTTGGAGCTGCTGCACCACTTGGTTTAATGGCAAATCAGTTAAGAAAGGCCGGAGCTACCAAGATTGTTGCCCTGTC
>KB900599.1 GCA_000378905.1 actinobacterium SCGC AAA028-A23 | reverse complement strand
AAAGATTGTTTGTTTAAATATAAAAATCCTCAGTAAAGGTGAAGAGAGCTTCAATATATGGCTCACCAGTAATACCTACTAAATGCGCATTAGGTGGGGCACTCATTGGCTCAACACAAATACCAGTTTCATCTTCTGTGTAGATATGCCAGTAAGGAGCATCAGATTCAATTCTCATTCTTGCCGCCCCTGCCCAAACAATCTCGGCAAAACCCGAGCTTTCAGCGAAAGTGTCATCTAGTGGTTTTTCCATATCAGATTGTGTTGGACGAGAAAACTTACCACTTGGCACAAAATCATTATCACGGTGCAGAATTTGATTTGCTGCAAAAGATAACTCTGCAGTTTCTCCCTTACCAATTTCTCTTGCAATCCATGGATGAAAACCAAGTGAGAATGGCAGATCACAACCATTATCTTCATACTCAAGTGACCAACGAAGACCATCATCTAATATTTCATAACTTTGAATAACTTGTGCTCCGCCATATGGTGATGGCAGCTCTAATAATTGTTTACCACCACCTAG
>KB900598.1 GCA_000378905.1 actinobacterium SCGC AAA028-A23 | reverse complement strand
CCACACCCGGCATTGAAAGTGGCAGGGTTACTTTTCTAAAGGTTGTTAAGCCATTTGCGTAAAGATCACCTGCTGCCTCTAGCGTTCTTGGGTCAATTCGCTCAAGGCTTGCATAAAGTGGCAAGGTCATAAAGGGAAGAAAGTTATATGCCAAACCAATTACAACTGCGGTAGAGGTGTTGTTGATTCGAAATAATTCATCGATAAAGGGCAAAACTTTTATCGCTGAAACTACAGGGCCTGAGTCTGCCAAGATTTGAGTCCAGGCAATAGTTCTTAGCAAGAAGGAGGTAAAGAAAGGAGCAATAACTAAAACCAATAAAATATTTCGATACTTGCCAGATTTAAAAGCTATTGCGTAGGCAAGTGGATATGCAATGGCCAACGCAAGCAATGTTGCCAAGGCTGCATAGAAAAATGATCGAATGTATTGATCCTGGTTGGCGACAAATGCATCAATATAATTTGCAAACCTAAGCTTTTGTTCATAAACCCCAACTTGGGCGCCCTCGGGCCTGACCATCGTTGATGTGCT
>KB900597.1 GCA_000378905.1 actinobacterium SCGC AAA028-A23 | reverse complement strand
ATACCGGTTACTGAAATCTTTTTTGTTTCCGCTTTTGGTCTTGTTATTCCGGCCAAAGGTAACAGGGCTTCGCCATGTTCCAAGTAGTGGAGCGGTGATCATCGCATCAAATCATCTTTCCTTTAGTGATTCGATCTTTATGCCCCTAGTTGTTCCTCGCAGCGTTACCTTCCTAGCCAAGAGTGAGTACTTCACCTCACCGGGATTAAAAGGATTTATTAAAAAGATTACCTTTATTGCATTGGGCCAAGTGCCAGTTGATCGATCAGGAGGCAAGCGAAGTGAGGCTGCCTTACTAACCGGATTGGGCTTACTAAAAGATGGTCATTGCATTGGAATTTATCCAGAGGGAACTAGATCACCAGATGGCCGACTATATAAAGGCCGAACCGGAATTGCCCGAATGGCAATTGAGTCAGGGGCGCCAATCATTCCAGTTGCCATGTTTAACACGGCTGAGATTCAACCAACTGGCCAGGTTGTGCCAAAGGTTAGAAGAGTTGAGATGGTATTTGGCGAACCTATCTACTTCCTT
>KB900596.1 GCA_000378905.1 actinobacterium SCGC AAA028-A23 | reverse complement strand
ATTTGGTGATGATGCTAAGACTATTTCTGAACAATCCGGGTCAGTTGTGATGGCTCTGGGCTTAGCCGATCGTAAATGGTCTGAAGTTGAATCTATTGGCGCTCTCTATGCAGGCAAAACCAGTGGAAGAGATAATAAAGGCCAGGTAATTTACTATTTCTCAGTAGGACTTGGAATCCAAGATGCTGCACTTGCTGAATTTATTTTGAAAAATGGAAAGTTTTAAATGAAGAATAAAACTACTTTAGATGCCAATGCTGCAAAGAAGCTTTTGCAGGCAAATTGGGGGATTAAAGCTGATCTATCTGCATTGCCTAGTGAGCGAGATGTTAATTTCAAAGCGGTAGGTGATAAAACCTATGTTTTAAAAATTTACACCGAGGTTAATGCAACTTTGAAGGCTAGTCTTAATTTCCAAAATAAAGTGTTGAACTTCCTTCGGGATAATTCAATTCATTGTGCCCCGGCAGTAATCGGAGCAAAGAAGAATAAAACACTTATCCCTATATCAAAGAGTAGTTATGCCAGGCTATTA
>KB900595.1 GCA_000378905.1 actinobacterium SCGC AAA028-A23 | reverse complement strand
ATTAAGCCAGCTTTCTGGAAATAGAGGCTTGGGTCCCGTGGGAGCTATAGGTATTGCATCTGCAATGATTACAGTTCTTACTTTTCTTCCTGCACTTTTAGTTGTTTTTGGACGTTGGATATTCTGGCCGAAAATTCCACGCTTTGATGATGTTGATGAACAACTGAGTGGAACTTGGGCAAAAATTGGTGGGTTGGTTGAGAGAAATCCAAAACGTATTTGGATTTCAACCGCATTATTGCTGACTATTTTTGCTGGCTTCTCATTCACACTAAAAGCAGATGGATTAGCGAATACGGAAGCCTTTACTTCGCGCACTGATTCAGTGATTGGTTTAGAAAAATTAGGAGAGCACTTCCCAAGCGGGGAGGGTTCTCCAGTTGAAATCTTGGTTAAAGAAAGTGATGTTGCTTCGGCAACTCAAGCTTTATTAACTGTTTCTAACGTGGCTTTTGTTGAGCCAATTGTCGCCGGCCAGAAAATTCCTGGTCAGCCAGTACCGCCAATTAAAGTAGTAGAGGGCAGAGTTCTGTTAAATGCCATTTTAAAGGTAGCCCCTGATTCAGTTGAAGCAAGAAATACAATTCCATTGATTAGGCAGGCAGTTAAAGAGGTTGACCAAGAGATCTTGGTTGGTGGAGGCACAGCGGTTCAGTACGACACTGATGTTGCTTCTCGCCATGATAATAAATTAATTATTCCAATTGTTCTGGTCATCATCGGAATTATCTTAGGTTTATTGCTTCGCAGTATTTTGGCGGCAGGAATACTTCTTCTGACTGTAGTTCTCTCATTCATGGCCACTCTAGGAGTTTGCCAATTAGTCTTTGAGCATGTTTTTAACTTCAAGGGAGCTGATGCATCATTCCCGTTGTTTGCCTTTATTTTCTTGGTTGCTTTAGGCATTGATTACAACATTTTCTTGATGACTCGTGTTCGTGAAGAATCGATGAAAATCGGAACTAGAAAAGGTGTGATCAAGGGCTTAACAGTTACAGGTGGCGTAATTACCTCAGCTGGAATTGTTTTGGCTGCAACCTTTGCAGTTCTTGGTGTATTGCCGCTTGTGTTTCTGGCTCAATTAGGCTTCGCAGTTGCATTTGGAGTGCTGCTAGACACAATTATCGTTAGATCCTTGTTGGTACCGGCATTAGTTCATGTCATTGGACCAAAGATTTGGTGGCCATCAAAGCTTCAATATGAGAATAAGAAGTAGAGTTTTCTCATGGCACCTCGCGTTGGAATCGCAGGCTACGGACTAGCTGGCCGATATTTTCACGCCCCACTTCTTGTTGGAGCAGGCTTTGAAGTAGCAACGATTCTTACAACTAATAATCAGCGCATTGCAGATGCCCAGACAGATTTTCCATCTGCAAAAATTGTCGAAAATCTAGATGATCTAATTGCATCAAAGATAGATCTACTAGTGGTCGCTTCAGCAAATGATGCCCATGCCAGCCAAGCAATCGCATCCTTAAAAGCTGGAATCCCGGTTGTAGTAGACAAGCCAATGGGAAGAACACTAAAAGAAACCCAGGAGATTGTTGATGTATCTATTCAAACTGGTGTTCCCGTAACAACCTATTTCAATCGACTGTGGGACTCAGATGCACTAACAGTCAAGAAGATAATTAATGAGGGAGTTTTAGGAGATATTTTTAGATTGGAATCTAGGTTTGAAGTTTTTCGTCCTGAATTGAAGGGTAATTCTTGGCGAGAAGACCAAACTGCTGCTCAAGGTGGCGGTAATTTGTTAGACCTACAACCTCATTTAGTTTCAACAGCATTGGATTGGTTTGGACCAGCAGAGTTGATAAGTGCATCGGTTCGCTCCATCAGAGGTGCATCAGATGATGACATTGTTTTGGTTTTGAAACATAAGAACGGTGTGGACTCATATCTATCCGCTAGCGCAATTATGGGCTCTCCTGGACCAAGAATTAGAGTGGTTGGAAATAAAGCAACCTTGGTTATTAAGGATTTAGACCCTCAAGAGAATTTGTTAAAGAGTGGTGCTTATCCAAAAGATGGAAAGTGGCAAGTAGGAACTACAAGTGCAGCGTTAATCCACAAAGGTGATCAGGTAGTTGAATACAAGGGAATTGATGGAAATTACACCGAATTTTATTCGCTGGTAAAAAACGCATTATCTGGTGGTAAGTGGCCGATTAGCACAGATCAAGCACTAGCGGTTGCAAAAATTATTGATCAGGCCAGAGAAATCTCATTTAGATAAGAATGAGTTTTGACTGCATTGTTGTTGGGGCAGGGTTGGCCGGCCTTACAGCTGCTAGGAAGTTGCAAGCGTTAAATCACTCAGTTCTACTCATTGAAGCAAGTGATGGTGTTGGCGGCCGAGTAAGAAGTGATCAAATTGATGGTTTTATCTGTGACCGGGGATTTCAGGTAATTAATCCTTCTTATGAGCAGGTTGCAAAAACAAATTTAATTTCCACTTTAGATTTTAGATATATTGCTGGACAAATTAGATTAGTCGATCAGAATTTAAAGGTCGGATTCGCACCTGCCACACTTTCTAGCAAAATTGGTTCTCTAGGAGAGAAGTTAAATTTTGTTAATTTTGTGATAAATCCTGTGATTAGTAACAGCAAGGATTTCGGTGAATATGCCAGTAAATTCCCTAAGCTGTATGAGAAAGTTTTACAACCTTTTTTATCAGGTGTTTTTCTTACTGATCCTAAAATTATTGCAGCAGATGTTGCGCAAGAGATTTTACGCAGTTTTGTTAAATCTCTTCCCGGCGTCCCAGCTGCAGGTGTGGGGGAGTTTTCAAAGGCATTGGCAAAACCTGTGCTTAACCTAAGGTTAAATGAACCAGTCCAATCTGTGGCTGCCGGGCAAGTGATAACCAAGTGGGCTAAATACAGCGCGAAGTATGTAATAGTTGCAACTGATCCAACTACTGCAGCTCAGCTTGTTAATGGCGTTAAGGTGCCAAAAATGTTGGCAAGTACTACCGTCTATTTTACGACCTCGGAATTACCAAATCAGAGTAAGTACTTAGCAATTTCAAATAGATCCAAATTGGTTAATTCCATTGTAATTAGTCAGGTGTCTAGGAAATATGCACCAAAGGATAAGCACCTAATCAGCGCAACCTCATTACAGCCCATAACGGAAAGTGTTTTCAGAAAAGAGTTGGCAGATATGTGGCAGGTAAATACAAAAACTTGGGATTATGTGGCCAAATACGAGATTAAACAATCATTGCCTGAACATTTACCTGGGCAGAAAAAAACTAGGAATTTACAGATTGGTGATGGGATCTTTATCGCAGGCGATCACATGTCAGTACCATCCCAACAGGGTGCAATGAGCAGTGGGTATTTAGCTGCGAAAGCTATTCATCAACTAAAGCGGTAAGAGCAGCCAAAACATGCGGATAATCAAACTCAAAATTATTATCCATTAAAACTTTTGGAATAACTTTCTTCGAACCTAGAACCTCAGTTGAAAATCCACCAAGCACGGCGCGAAGGGCAAATGCCGGAGCTGGAAATATTGCTGGCCGCTTTAGTGTTCTGGCAAGGGCGGCGGTGAATTCTTGATTTGTGACTGGATTTGGTGAGGTTAAGTTAACTGCGCCCTCAAGCTTAGAGTTCATTAAGAAAACCATGGCTCTAATCTGATCATGCAAAGTGATCCAAGACCACCATTGTTTTCCAGAACCTAACTTTCCACCTAATCCAAACTTAAATAATGGCAACATTCTTCCAAGTGCTCCACCAGTTGGATCTAGTACTAATCCAGTTCTCAACTTAATAGTTCTAACACTTGGTGCAAGATTGGCTACAGATTCCCATTCTCTGCAAACAATTGATAGAAAATCTTCGCCACCTCGGTCTACTTCAGTAACTGATCTATTGCCTGTTTCACCGTAGTAACCAATCGCACTTGCTGAGATAAAGACCTCTGGTTGTAATTGTTCGCAAGCATTAGCAATTGTGGTAGTTCCTAACAATCTTGAGTTTAGAATTTCAGAACGGTATGAGGCTGACCAGCGCTTATCGCCAACACCAGCTCCGGCAAGATGAAAAACAGCATCTACGCCCTCTAATAAATCTAAATTGATTTCACCTCTTTGTGGGTCCCAGCTGACCTCATCAGACAATCGTGCTGGCCTTCTAACTAGCTTTATAACTTGATGGCCATCACTTTTTAATTGAGCACAAAGAGCGCTTCCAATCAATCCGGAGGCGCCAGTAACTGCAATCTTCTTATTACGTGGCAAATTACAACCCTAAATCAGATTCGAATCGACCTTCTTCTAATCTTTCCTTTAAAGTTACTAAGAATCTTGCCGCATCCGCACCATCAACAACTCGGTGATCGTATGAAAGAGCTAGATAAACCATGGACCTGATCGCAATAGTTTCGCCACCATCTGCACCTTTTACAACCATTGGGCGCTTAACAACTGCACCTAAGCCAAGAATTGCAACCTGAGGTTGATTAATAATTGGTGTGTCAAACAACGCGCCACGTGATCCAGTGTTGGTGATGGTGAATGTCCCGCCGCCTAATTCATCTGGTTTAATTTTATTTTCACGAGTTCTTGCTGCTACATCTGAAATCTTTCGAGCAATTCCACCCATATTTAAGTCACCAGCATCTTTAACAACTGGAACCAACAATCCACGATCAGTATCAACTGCGACACCTAAATGTTCGGCGCCATGATAAGTAATTTGATCACCCTCAACCGATGAATTAAGAACAGGATGTTGCTTTAGCGCTTCGCAAACTGCGACGGCAAAAAATGGTAAGAAAGTTAACTTAACACCTTCACGGGATTCAAATGAAGCCTTAGCTGCATTTCTTAAACGATCAATCTTTGTTACATCTACCTCAACAACTGTAGTTAACTGGGCTGAAATCTTAAGAGATTCAACCATTCGATCAGCAATAACTTTTCTTAATCGCGACATACTCACAGTTGTTCCACGAAGTGGTGAGACTGCAATTGGACCACGTGGGGCAGCAGCTGTTGATGCCATTACTACAGCAGTTGGAGTTGCAGCAGCACGAGGTGTTGCTGCCAAAATATCCTCTTTACGAATACGTCCACCGACACCGGTGCCTTTAATTGTTGAAAGATTCACACCAGCTTCTGCGGCTAATTTTCTAACGATTGGTGTTACATATGCATCATCTGCTCTAACGGCTGCAGCTGATGAAGATGCAATCGGAGCTGGAGCAGTAACTGCCGGTGCGGCTTGTACTGGAGCAGGTGTTGGAGCAACTGGGGCAGGTGTAGAAATTACAGGAGCAGCTTGCACAGGAGCAGGTGTTGGTTTAGCTGCAGCTGCGCCACCTGAACCACCAATTGAGGCAAGTCTTGCACCGACAGCCACAGTTGAATCAACAGGAACATCAATACTTAAAACTGTCCCTGAAACAGGAGATGGAATTTCGGTATCTACTTTGTCAGTTGAAACTTCAAGTAATGCTTCATCGGCTGCAACAGTATCGCCCACCTTTTTCAACCATCTAGTTACTGTTCCTTCGGTAACTGATTCACCTAAAGCAGGCATTGAAACGATGGTTGTGCCTTGGTTATTTGCCGCAGGTGTTGAAACTGGAGCTGGTGTTGAAACTGGAGCTGGTGTTGAAACTGGAGCTGGTGTTGAAACTGGGGCAGGAGTTGTTGCCTTTGCGGGTGATCCTGATTCTGAAATAACTGCAAGCTCTGCACCAACTGCAACAGTTGAATCAACTTGAACAACAATTTTTTGTAATACTCCAGCAACTGGAGATGGAATTTCTGTATCAACTTTGTCGGTGGAAACTTCTAGAAGTGGTTCATCAACGGCAATCTGATCGCCCTCTTTTTTAAGCCAACGCGTAACTGTTCCCTCTGTTACTGATTCGCCAAGTGCAGGCATGGTTACTGAAAATGTCATTTGCTTCCAACCTTTCTATTAACCATAGCCAAATTATCCGTGAGCATGAAGCGGCTTACCAGCCAGGGCTAAGTGTGCCTCACCCATGGCCTCTGACAAGGTTGGATGGGCATGGATGTGTTGCGCAACATCGGCAGCATCAGCCTCCCAGTTGAATATTAATTGCGCCTCAGCCAATAATTCACCAACTCTTGAGCCAACCATGTGAATACCAAGGATTGGACCATTTTTCTTGGCAACCAATTTAACTGACCCGGCAGTTTTCAAAATATTTGCTTTGCCATTTCCAGCCAAATCATAATTTAGTTCAACCACATCATTTCCAGCAGCTTTAGCTGCAGCAGTTGTTAGTCCAACTGATGCCACCTCAGGTTCAGAGTATGTAACTCGCGGAACGCCATCATAATTAATCGCACGTGGATTTAATCCAGCAATCTCTTCGGCCACCATAATTCCTTCAGCAAAACCAACATGGGCAAGTTGTAAGGTAGGAATTAGATCACCCACCGCCCAAACTCCTGGCACATTGGTACGGCACTTGTTATCGACCAATACATAACCACGATCCATCTTTATGCCAGCCTCTTCATAACCAAGACCTGTTGAAACTGGACCGCGACCAACTGCTACTAACAAAATATCGGCAGAGAACTCTTTGCCATCTTCCAAAGTAATCTTCACACCTTTTTTGCCTGACTCTGCTGATTTGAATTTAACCCCAAGCTCAAAATTAATTCCCCGTTTACGGAAAGCTCGTTCTAACTGCTTGCTAGAAGACTCATCCTCTAATGCAACAAGGTGATTAAGTCCCTCAATTATTGTTACCTCAGCACCGAAAGATTTCCAAACAGATGCGAACTCACAGCCAATTACTCCGCCGCCTAAGACAATTACAGATTTAGGAACATAATCAAGTTTGATTGCCTGCTCGCTGGTAATGATTTGCTTTCCATCGATCTCAAGGCCAGGCAAGGTTTTAGGATATGAACCGGTTGCAAGAATTACATTTTTTCCTGTGTATTTAGTTCCATTGACCTCAACTGTGTTATTTGAAACTAATTTACCGGAGCCTTGTACATATGTAACATTTCTAGATTTAACTAAACCCTCTAACCCTTTATGAAGTTTGGCAATCACTCCATCTTTATAAGTGTTAACAGCTGGCATATCCATAGAATGAAAATCAGCCTTTACACCAAACTCACTAGCATGGCGGGTGTTATCTGCAATCTCACCAGCATGTAACAAAGCCTTGGTTGGGATACATCCTTTATGTAGGCAGGTTCCGCCTAATTTATCTTTCTCAATCAATACAACCTTTTGGCCCAGTTGAGATGCACGAAGTGCTGCGGCATATCCACCACTGCCGCCACCGAGAATTACTAGATCAAAATCGGCCATGAGGTAATCCTGCCACGAATTGACCCTGCTGATAAACCAGCCAGTTTGCCGACATTATGATTGTGATGAAGCCAACTCAGCTAATTGCACAAGTGAGCGCAGACCGATACCGGTGCCACCAACTGGCGTATAGCCATGTGCATTTTTTTCATTGTAAGCAGGCCCTGCAATATCCAAGTGAAGCCATGGAGTTTGCGGGTCAATAAACTCTTTCAAGAATAAACCAGCCACCAACATTCCACCCATTCGATCGCCAATGTTTGCTAGATCGGCAACCGGGGAGTCAAGTGATGCTCTAAGTTCTACTGGAAGTGGCATTGGCCAAAATGATTCACCAGCAATCTCAGCTGCTAATAAAAACTGACTACTAAACTCTTCATTGTTGGTCATTACTGCAGAGGTTCTAGTGCCAAGTGCTACCACTTGTGCTCCGGTCAATGTTGCAACATCAATAATTCCATCCAACCCTCCAGATTTTTTACCAACCTCTGCTGCTTTAACTAAAGCATCTGCCAATACCAATCTTCCTTCAGCATCTGGGTTTAAAACCTCAACAGTTTTTCCACCATAAATAGTAATAACATCACTTGGTCTTGTGGCATTGTCACTAACCATGTTTTCAGCAAGTGGTGCCCAGCCATCTACGGCAATAGGCAGTTTTAATTGTGCGATCGCAAAAACGGCGCCGATAACTGCGGCTGCCCCAGACATATCAGATTTCATTGCTTCCATGCCATTGGCAGGTTTTAACGCTAGCCCACCAGTATCAAATGTGATTCCCTTGCCAACAAATGCATAACGCTTTTTAGCTTTTGCGGGGGAGTATGTGACATGCAAAAGTCTGGGCGGATTTGCTGATCCTTGACCGACAGCAATGATCCCACCAAAGCCTGATTTTTTAAGTGCACTATCTGTGATGATCTCAGCTTTGACGCCGTACTTTGAGGATAGTTTTTTAAGCCGTTGCGAAAATGAATCTGGGGTTAAATGACTTGGCGGAGTGTTGATCAAATCTCGTACTAAAAAAGTTTGCTCGGCGATAATTTCAGCACGCTTTGCTGCCGCTTTTGCTTGAGCGGTCTCGGTAAATTTAGAGTAAACACTGACAGACCCAAGAGGTGCCTTTTGTTCTGCCTTTGTGTTGCCCAAGAACTCAGTAAATGTATATGCACCAAGTGCTGCACCCTCTGCAATTGCAGATAGCTCAACTACTGATTTATGTGGCAAAGCAAAGGTAGCCATCTTGTGGCCATGCAGCTCTCTGGCGGCAGCTCCTGCTGCACGACGCAAAGTTTCAGCATTTAAATTTGATGAGCCATCTCCTAAGCCGGTGAAAATTACTAACTTGGTATTTTTGCCCGGCAATTTAATAACCTCATCGGCTTTTGCGGTGGCACCGATTGCAGTTAAGGTTGCAAGTAAGGAGACGCTTTCTAGTTGTGCTCCATTAGATTCAATCTGAAGTTTGTTATTTACTTTGGTAAGTCCAACCACCAAGATATCGCTATCTACTTTGGTAGTTAATTTAACCTTGACCATATCGCTCCTGTTTGCCAGAGGGGAAAGTTTGAACTTCAAATACCTGCCAATCCTAAGGGATTGTAGAAAAAGGTGATAATTCGGTATTTGAGTGTAGATTTGCGCTATGAATAACTCACCTCTTTCAGATCGTCATCTTCAGCTAAATGCCAAGATGGCCGATTTCGGTGGTTGGTTAATGCCAATTGAGTATGCACAATCTGGCGTAATTGCTGAGTACACATCAGTCCGCGAACGAGTTGGTTTATTTGATGTTTCACACCTTGGGAAAATATCAATTAAGGGTGAGGGTGCTCTTGCGTTTTTGAATCAAATGGTCACAAATGATTTAACCCGTATCGAAGCAGGTCAGGCTCAATACAACCTGCTCTGCAATGAAAATGGTGGAGTGGTCGATGATTTAATTGTTTACAAATACTCGGATTCAGATCTTTTCTTGATTCCCAATGCTGCAAACACCACAGCGGTTTTCCAGATGCTAAAAGAAAGTGCACCATCAACTTTAACGCTAGTAAATCAGCATAAGGATTATGCAGTTTTAGCATTACAAGGCCCAGACAGTGTTAAAGCCTTGGGTTTATTAGGGATCGAATCTGATCTTGATTACATGGCTTTTAAATCTGCCAAAATCGAATCCGCTGATGTGATTTTGTGCCGAACTGGTTATACCGGTGAGCTTGGGTTTGAGATTATTCCAACTTGGTCTGATGCAGAAAAAGTGTGGGATAAATTAGTTCAAATTGTGAATCAATTAAATGGCGAGATTTGTGGATTGGGAGCTCGGGATATTTTGCGAACAGAGATGGGCTACCCACTGCATGGTCATGAGCTCTCACTTGATATTTCACCAGTTCAAGCCAGTGCTGGTTGGGCAGTTGGATGGAGTAAACCAAAATTTAGTGGCAGAGATGTTCTAGTTAAGCAAAAAGAGGGCGGAACTAAGTTAAAACTTAAGGCAATTTTGGCAAATGATCGAGCGATTCCTCGCAAAGATATGAAAGTTAAAGACTTAGCAGGTAATGAAATCGGAGTTGTTACCAGCGGAACCTTTTCGCCAATCCTTAAAAAAGGAATTGGCTTGGCTTTGATCGATTCAAATGTCAAAAAAGATGATCAACTATTAATTGATATCCGGGGAGCTGACGCACCTTTTACAGTGGTTTCACTTCCATTTGTGCCATCTAAAGTTAGATAAAGCCAAGCCAGTTCTTTAAAACTTTTTTAGCAAGCAGCCCAAAGACGCCATGCGTACTCTGCGATTACTGTGCCGGTGTAAAGAACTCCAAGGTGGGCAAAAAGTCCAATAACTTTTGCTACCAAAGACTTACCCGCAGTGGTTTTTTCCACGCGAACAATTACTGGTGCATTATTGCTAGATAACATTTGGACTCCTACTCCGGAAACTTAACATTACCATTATCGGCAAAGACAAAGGCAACTGAATCACCGTGATTTAGTTTTAGATCAGCGACCCCGACCTCAGCCCATGCCCATTTGGTATTTAAATCAGCTGGGTTAGGAATGGCTTGTTTACGTTTTTCAAGAACGGCCCAATAGGCAAACTCAGCCGGCATCTCCTTGCAGCTTTCAATGTAATCCTCATGGCCTTTAATACCAATTGGTTCATCTGCTTTAGGTAGATTATTTAATCGACAAACTACCGCCGTTCCGTACTTGTCTGTGCCCTGGATTTTAAAATTTGAATTTTCCATTAACTCAAGAGCGGTGATTTCACCATCGGTGGCTAGACATTTTTCATAAGGTTTAGCATCTGCATCAAGAACGCCGTAGTCAATGACTACATTTACGCATTTATCTGTTGTTTGCGCGGAGTAAAAAACTATTCCACCAATTATTACAGCTGCTGCAATGATTCCGGGGAAAAATTTCTTTCCCTCATTTAACATTTTCTCAAACATGTGTTGCCTCTCTAGGTGAGAGTTTCACGTAAGCGAAAAAACTCATCTAGATGAGAATTCCCGCCCCGCAATCCTCGACGGGTGGTAAATAACTAAGTTGTGTTGGGTAATCCGACTTAAGATTTTTAATCTCTTACGGTTGCGGGACAGCGTCGGATTTACACCGACTTCCCCCAGGCACACTTTTAAATCATTTCAGTATTAAGTTGAGAGGCTGAGTTTGCAGGCAAAGTAACCCTGAATCAACTCACCACGCGGATTGCCATCACCTAAGCAGCGGATTATGGTTGCGTTATGGAATATAGGCGGCTTGGCAGTACGGGAATGTATGTATCAGAGATTACCTATGGAAATTGGATCACCCACGGCTCACAAGTTGAAGAGCAGTCGGCAATAAAGTGTGTTAAAGCTGCGTTGGATTTAGGCATTACAACTTTAGATACTGCAGATGTTTACGCAGGCACAAGGGCTGAGTCAGTGATGGGCAAAGCTTTAAAGGGTGTTAAGCGAGAATCCTATGAATTATTCACAAAGGTGTATTGGCCAACTGGTACTGGAAAGAATGATCGAGGCTTATCTCGTAAACACATCATGGAGTCCTGCAATGCCTCACTTAAGCGTTTAAAAACAGATTATGTTGATCTCTATCAAGCACATCGTTTTGATTATGAAACTCCACTGGAGGAGACCTTAGGTGCATTTGATGATTTGATCAGAAGTGGCAAGGTTTTATACATTGGTTTTTCTGAATGGAATGCTGAGCAGATTGCAGCCGCTTTAAAAATCCAAGATCAAAAAGGCTATTACCGATTTATCTCAAGCCAACCTCAATACTCAATGCTTTGGCGGGTAATTGAGTCCCAGGTTGTGCCACTTTCTGAGAAAGAGGGGATTGGCCAAATTGTTTGGTCACCAATTGCTCAAGGAGTATTAAGTGGAAAGTATTTGCCAGGCAAGAAAGCACCTGCTGGCTCTCGCGCGACCGATAAAAAAGGTGGCGCAAATATGATCTCACGCTTTATGAATGAGGATATTCTCTCTGCAGTTCAAAAATTGATACCAATTGCGAAAAAAGTTGATTTAACTCCGGCACAGCTTGCGATTGCTTGGGTGCTACAAAATCCAAATGTTTCCAGTGCGATCATTGGCGCTAGCAAACCTTCGCAGATCAAAGAGAATGCTAAGGCTTCAGGAGTAAAGCTAGATAAATCAATTATGGCTGAGATAGATGCTGCATTAGCTGGCGTAATCACCACCGATCCAGCATTAACCGTTAGCCCAACACCTAGGGCTTAATTACTTCTTTCTTTTTCGCCCAGCAATTTCAACCTGTGGGGCAGGGGCGCGAAGACGTCGAAGTTGAGTTGCTCGCATCCAGCCATAAAGGCCGATTCCCTTAGTGGACTCATTTGGGAACTGTTCTTTAACAAGTTTTTTAATTCTTCTAGATAACAAGATGCCATCTAGTGTTATAAAAATCATTGATGAGTACATCACTGCAACCGCAGCTAATTGCACTACTGGAATTGGAATTACAGTTAAGAATAAAACCACCATGATAATTATTAGGAAGTACTCGGCAATTGATTTGCGAGTATCAACATAATTTCTAACAAATCTACGTGCTGGACCTCTGTCTCGGATTGGTAGTGCACTTTCCTCACCACGCATATATGCAGCTCTGGCTTCTAATCTACGAATCCGTGATTGAGCCTTTAACGCTTTCTTAGCCTCTTTACTTGCATTTGGAGAAAGCGATGAAACCTTAAGTTTTGCCTCTGCCACTTTCCGCTTAGGAGTGGGCTTACCTTTTTTCTCGGACATGAGATTAAGGTAGGGCCAACATTCGCTCTAATGCAACTTTTGCGTAGGTGGCAACCTCAGTTTTTACCTTGATTTGATTAACAACTTGGCCAGAAACCAATGATTCCATCGCCCAAACTAAATGTGGCAGGTCAATTCGGTTCATGGTTGAGCAATAACACACAGTTTTATCTAAGAAAACTATCTGCTTATCCAAGTTCTCCTTGGCCAAACGCTGGACTAGGTTTAACTCAGTTCCAATCGCCCATTTTGATCCAGCAGGAGATTGCTCCACAGTTTTGATGATCATCTCGGTGCTGCCAACAACATCAGCATTAGAAACCACCTCATGTTGGCACTCAGGATGCACAAGCACTTTAACTCCGGAAAGCTTGGCCCGAATATCATTTATATTTTGCATTGAAAATCTACCGTGGACTGAACAATGCCCACGCCAAAGGATTACCTTGGCATTTTTAATCTGATCATCGGTAAGACCACCATTGGTTTTCCAAGGATTAAAGACCACGCAATCAGACAGCGATAGACCAAGAGATAAGACTGCAGTATTTCTGCCCAAATGTTGATCTGGTAGAAATAAGATTTTATCTGCCTTTTCAAATGCCCACTTCATCGCCCGCGCAGCATTTGATGAGGTGCAAACTGCGCCATTGTTTTTTCCAGTAAATGCTTTAATGGCAGCTGATGAGTTCATATATGTAATTGGAATTGTTTGTTTTGCAACACCTAATTTTTCTAATACCTGCCAGCAATCTTGCACCTGTGAAGCAGTTGCCATATCTGCCATTGAACAACCAGCAGCTAGGTCTGGCAAAATTACAGTTTGATTTGGCGAAGTTAAAATGTCAGCACTTTCTGCCATGAAGTGAACACCACAAAAGAAGATAAATTCTGCTCTGTTGTTATCAGCTGCAGCTTGCGCCAATTTAAATGAATCTCCGCGAATATCTGCAAAATTAATAACCTCATCACGTTGATAGTGATGGCCTAAAACCATGGCTCGATCACCAAGGGATGATCGGGCAGCAATCGCTCGGGCTACCAACTGCGGATCACTTGCTGCGGGAAGAGTTCCATCGCAGGAGACTCCACGCTCACTATTTGGATCCTGCTCACTTCCCAGCAGCAGTAGATCGCTTATTCCCATATGAGTAAGTGTAAACGCTCACAGGTTTTGGTGCAGAAATTCTTGGCAAGAACTAGTAGCCTATGAGCCTAAGTTAGGTATTGGAGAGTAAGTGAGTATGAGCACAGAGACAAGTACAACAACTACAACTACTGGTATTGCATTAACTGATGTTGCAGCCCAAAAGGTTTCAGCACTTTTAAAACAAGAAGGTCGAGATGATCTAAGCCTTCGTGTTGCAGTTCAACCAGGTGGATGCTCAGGACTTCGCTACCAGCTTTATTTTGATGATCGCGCTCTTGAGGGTGACACTATTACTGAGTTTGGTGCAGAAAAAGTAAAAGTGGTCACTGACAAAATGAGCACACCATATTTGATGGGTGCAAGCATCGATTTTGTTGACACAATTGAGAAGCAAGGCTTCACAATTGATAATCCAAATGCTCAAGGCTCATGCGCCTGCGGCGATTCTTTTAACTAATTTAAGTTAAATAACAGATATGAAGGTGGCGGTCGCCGGCTCAGTCGGTGGCGACCACATCATGAGTTTTGGTGGAAAATTCACCGATTCATTAGTTGCCGGATCCCTCGCCAAAGTTTCACTATCTTTTTTAGTCGACACCTTAGAAATTAGAAGAGGTGGTTGTGGGGCCAATATCGCATTTGGAATGGGTGCACTCGGTTTAAATCCAATTCTAATTGCAGCAGTTGGTCGAGATTGGGTTGATTATGAAGCTTGGCTTAAGCGCCACGGGGTTGATACCTCACATGTTTTAGTTTCTGACAAACTTCACACTGCAACATTTATGGTCACAACAGATACTGAGCTAAATCAAATTGCCTCATTTTTTCCTGGCGCAATGAGCGAGGCTAGAAATATTGAGTTAGAGCCAATCATTGCTAAAACTGGAAAGTTTGATCTGTTGGTTATTTCACCAGATGATCCAGAGGCGATGATGCGTTACTCCGAAATGGCTAGAGCATTAAATATTCCAGTTGCTGCTGATCCATCACAACAAATGGCGCGGATGGATGGCAAAGAGATTGCACAACTAATTGAGGGCGCAAGGTATCTATTTTTGAATGAGTATGAGTTAGCTCTAGCAATCCAAAAAACTGGTTGGACTGATCGCCAATTATTTGATCGTGTTCAGGTTCGAGTCGTTACTCTGGGATCGAAGGGTGCTCAAATTGAAGAGCATGGCAAGGAAACAATTTATGTTGGTGTGCCACAGGAAAAAGAAAAATTAGATCCCACTGGAGTTGGCGATAATTTTAGATCAGGCTTTATTGCCGGCCTTTCTTGGGGCTTAGGTCATGAAAGGTGCGGACAACTTGGCTCCCTACTTGCAACCTATTGCATTGAAACCACTGGCACACAGGAGTATCGATTTAGTAAAGATGAGTTTCTAACTAGATTTGAAACCGCTTATGGAAAAGCGGCAGCGGATGAGATTAAGCCGCACCTAAATGTGAAATTAGCAGGTTAGTTTTTACGTAATTTCTCAACTGATATCTTCAAAGCCTGGCAAAACTCAACAACCATTTGTTCAGTAATATCTTTATGCAAGGTAATGCGTATATTGCCAACAATTGGCCGGCCCATTGCCGCCAGCACATGACTTGGTTGCATATCAGCTGATTTGCATGCCGAGCCTGAGTCAACTGCAAAACCTAATTTTTCTAGCTCAAGTAGTAGTCGGTCAGATTCAACATTGGCAAATGAGCAGGATAAAAACTTTGATAAACCATTATCAGTCGAGGCAATATCGACATCGCTGATCTGCTCACTTATAAACTCGATAAGAAGTTTCTTAAGTTTGGCTCTGATATCGGTATCAGAAAGGTATGCCTCAAGAGCAACTGAGCTAGCGATGGCTAGGGGAATAGAGTATGTGCCTAAGCTTCTACTGAAATCATTATGTGGTGAGGGGTTGCGCCATTTTTCAGCATCCTTAATTATCAATAAGCCAAGACCTGCTGGCCCCTGCCAACTCTTACTATCAAAAAGAGCGGTGTGGTATTTGAATTCAGGCAGATAATCAACTCCACTGGCAGTGCAGTCAGCAAAAATCAGAGCTTGTGATTTTGGATTGGCCTGAATATTTCCGGTCTCACCATTTGCCACCTGCCAAACCAAAACATCTTTTTCAGTTGTAGCGGAAAGTTTGATTACGCCATTTTTATCTACCGGCAAACAATTAACTTTGTTGCCATTTTTTTCATGCGATTGAGCAATTGCAAAAACTCGTTGACGATCTATAGCTGAATAAATCATCTGGCTCTGAGTATTTAGTAATCCAGCAATTCCTAATTCAAATCCAAGATCACTCTCACCTGAAAACTCGATCTCATCAGCTCTTACATCTAGCAACTCTGCAAATTTTTGCCGTACCTGCTGGAGGAGTATTGCGGTCTGCCTTGAGTTATTGTTTAACTTATTTGGATCGGCCCAACCTTGGGAAAAAGAGTGATTCAAAAGGGCCATTGCGGCAGGGTGCAGCACTCTTTCCTGCTGAAAATCCGCTGTGATGCGAACCACCTGTTACCCCCAACCACCTGCGTGCGACATTGCTATGGCAGAAGGTTATCCTTAAGCCTATGCGTATGGCTTACCGAAAATCCCCTTTACTGTTATTGGCTCTGAGCCCATTGTTGGCTGGTTGCGCGAAAGAGGACGTGCCAGGACTTGGTTTTGAAGAGGGTCTTTCCAGCGTTAATGACCAATCATTATCACTTTGGCAAGGTGCGTGGATCGCAGCAGCTGTTGTTGGTGTATTTACATTAATTTTGATTTTGTGGCCAGTTTTCTTCCACCGTAAAAAAGATGAGAATTTTCCGAAACAAACTCAGTACAACATTCCAGTTGAGGTGGCATACACAGTCATTCCATTTATTATCGTTGCAGTTTTATTCTATTTCACCGTTCAGCGCGAATCGAAAATTGTTAAAATCTCTCCTGATTCTCAAGTTTCACACTTTATAGATGTTGTTGGTTTTCAATGGTCATGGCAATTTAAATATAAGGATGCCGGTGATTATAAGAGCGCAACTGTTACTGGTACTCCAGCACAGCCTCCAGTGTTATATCTACCGCAGGGTGAGAATGTTCGCTTCACCTTAGATGCTAATGATGTAGTCCATGGATTTTGGATTCCAGCTTTTATGATCCAGATGCAGAATCTGCCAGGGGTAACTAATCAATTGGAGTTCACTGCAAATAAATTAGGTACTTATCCAGGACGTTGTAATATTTTGTGCGGTCGAAATCATGCCCAGATGCTATTTACCGTAAAAGTTGTAACTCCAAGTGAGTATCAAACATATCTAGCTAATTTAGTCGCCGAAGAGAAAGCAGCGCTCTCATGACCACCTACGCCCAACGCCCGGTAATTTCTTCTGCACCAATGGCGCCAGCGCCAACTTCAAAGGGCCGGTTATTAGTGAAATGGTTAACTTCAACAGATCATAAAACTATTGGCTACCTATATTTAATTACATCATTTGCTTGGTTCTTAATTGGTGGTCTGCTAGCCCTATTACTTAGAGGTGAGTTATCAAGGCCTGGCATGCAGTTCTTGAGTAATGAGCAGTACAACCAGATATTTACTATGCACGGCACCATCATGCTGCTCATGTTTGCAACACCACTGTTTGTTGGTTTTGCCAATGTGATCATGCCACTTCAAATTGGCGCAGCCGATGTGGCCTTCCCAAGATTAAACATGCTTTCATATTGGTTGTATTTATTTGGTGGAACGATGGCATTTATTGGATTCATTACTCCAGGTGGAGCAGCTTCATTTGGTTGGACAGCTTATGCACCGTTATCTAATGCCCAGTACTCACCTGGAATTGGTGCTGATCTTTGGTTGGTAGGCCTTGCTATTGGTGGACTTGGAACCATCCTTGGTGGCGTTAACTTTGTAACAACAATTTTGACTATGCGCGCTCCAGGAATGACTATGTTTAGAATGTCTATTTTTTCTTGGAATGTACTTTTAACTTCAATTTTGGTTTTGATCGCGTTCCCACCACTTGCTGCAGCATTTTTAGCGCTGGAATCAGATCGATTATTTGGTAGCCATATATTTGATCCAGCCAACGGCGGAGCTATGTTATGGCAACATCTATTTTGGTTCTTTGGCCATCCAGAGGTTTATATCTTGGCTCTGCCATTTTTTGGTATTGCAACTGAAATTTTGCCAGTCTTTAGCCGCAAACCAATCTTTGGTTATAAAGGCTTGATCGCTGCAACTATTGCAATTGCTGCGTTGTCCGTAGCGGTCTGGGCACACCATATGTATGCAAGTGGCCAGGTACTGCTGCCATTCTTCTCATTCATGACATTTTTGATTGGTGTTCCAACTGGCGTTAAGTTCTTTAACTGGATAGGAACGATGTGGCGAGGATCGGTTACATTCGAGACGCCGATGCTATTTGTGATTGGTTTCCTTATTACATTCCTATTCGGCGGATTGACTGGAATTATTCTGGCTAGCCCACCACTTGATTTTGCAGTATCAGCCTCCTACTTTGTTGTTGCACACTTCCATTATGTTTTATTTGGAACTGTGGTCTTTGCAATGTTTGCAGGCTTCTATTTCTGGTGGCCAAAATTCACAGGAAGAATGTTGGATGAAACTTTGGGCAAAATTCACTTCTGGACATTGTTCTTTGGTTTCCATTTAACCTTCCTAATTCAGCATTGGCTAGGAATTAAAGGCTTTCCTCGTCGTTACGCAGATTACTTAGCATCTGATGGCTTCACATATATGAATATGGTTTCAACTGTTGGATCTGGTCTGTTAGCGCTTTCGATGATTCCATTCTTCTTAAATGTTTGGCAGTCTAGAAATGCGCCTAAGGTTACAAGTGATGACCCTTGGGGATATGGAGCTTCATTGGAGTGGGCAACATCTTGTCCACCACCACGCCATAACTTCACCTCCATGCCAAGAATTCGAAGTGAGCGACCAGCATTTGATTTGCATTACCCGCACATGGCTCAGAAAGCTGATCATTAATGAAAACCAGTTGGATTTTATTTTTAGGCTTAGCGCTATTTTATGTAATTATGGCTGTGATCTACTGGCAAGTTGGTGGCGAACCTGTAGGAATTACGGCAATCGCATTAAGCGCCGGGCTTTCCTTAATTGTTGGTTTTTATCTTTGGTTCACCAGTAAGCGTTTAGGAAATGTACTACCTGAAGATAATCAACTTGGTGAAATTGCAGATTCAGCTGGTGAAATGGGATTCTTCTCACCTCACTCATGGTGGCCACTGCCAGTTGCATTATCTGCTTGTACCGTTGGCTTGGGATTAATTATTGGTTGGTGGCTAGTTCTAATCGGTGTAGGAAGTTTGATAATTTCAATTATGGGGTTTGTTTTAGAGTACGAGCGCCCTTCAAACGCAGCACACTAAACATGAAAGAGCGGGCTGAAATAGTAGAAACTGGAATTCCTCTATTTTTCAAGGCTCAATTAGAAATTAAAGCTCCAGCAAAGAAAATTTTCGACTTCATCTCAGACCCAAAAAATCACTCTAAAATGGATGGATCTGAAACGGTTAAGGGCGCAATTAAAGGGCCAAATAAATTGGTTTTAGGATCAAAGTTTGGCATGCGAATGAAACTTGGTATTCCTTATGTTATTAAGAATGAAGTAATACAGTGGCAAGAGAACCAGATTATTGCCTGGCAGCACTTGTTACACAATGTTTGGAAGTATGAATTAAAAGAGATAGATGCAAGTACCACCTTAGTTATTGAAAGCTGGGATGGCAGAAATGCTCGCTCTAAGTGGTGGGTTAGCGATTCAGGTGAATGGGTTCCTAAAGCTATGGCTAAAACATTAGTAAAGCTAAAAGAATTAGTTGAGTAATGACTTCGCCAATACCTACCGACCCCGGTATCGATAATTTAGCTCAGGTTGCTGTTGATGGGGCAAGAGCGCTGCTTAATGAATCTAAGCCGAACCTAAAAAGATATGACCGAGCAAGTCGCAAGAGATTTACCCGGTTATTCAAGGATGCAAATGCGATTCCGGTAACTGTTTCCCTAACGGATGAAGTAATGCGCATTTCGTCACCCAAGGATGCGGTTCGTATCTTAAGAAAAGCATCAAAAGATGCATCAGTGGCCGGCTTTGGAGTAATAAACACCTTTGGGTTAAAACTGATTTCTTCAATTTCAAGAATTCTCCCAAGACCGGTTCTGTTTGCTGTACATACACAGGTGAAGTTACTTTCAAAAGGGATAATCCTTCCAGCCGAAAATAAAAAGCTAGCAAAACAAATCAAAAGAAGAGCAAAAAAAGGCATACGTTTAAATATCAACGTATTAGGTGAGGCAGTATTAGGCGACCACGAGGCCAGTGAAAGATTTGATCGGGTCATTGAAATGATGAAGCGAAGTGAAGTTGATTATGTCTCTGTAAAGCTATCCTCGGTTGTAAGTCAGATCATAGCTTTAGATCGCGAAGGCACGCTAGACCGTGTTAGTGAAAAATTGCGCCAAATTTACCGAACCTCGATTACAACCAATACTTTTGTTAACTTAGATATGGAAGAGTTTCGAGATTTACGTCTAACGGTGGATGCATTTAAATTGGTTTTAAGTGAGGGTGAGTTCAAAAGTTTGTATGCAGGTTTAGTGTTGCAGGCATATTTGCCAGAGTCTCATGTAGTTTTTGCTGAATTGGTTCAATGGTCAAAGGAGCGCAATCAATCTTCAGGTGGGGTAATTAAAATTAGGTTGGTAAAGGGTGCAAATCTTGCAATGGAGAAGGCTGAGGCAGAACTTCACGGCTGGATTGCAGCCCCTTATCGATCTAAATCAGATGTTGATGCTTCCTACTCTAGATTGTTAGATACAGCCCTTCGCTCTGATCATGCAAAGGCTGTTCGAATTGGCGTAGCAAGCCATAACCTATTTCATATCTCTTTTGCTCTTGAGATTGCTAAGAAACGTGGAGTCCTAGAACAACTCGATATAGAAATGCTTGAGGGTATGGCTAATCCAGAAGCTTTGGCTGTTGCTAAACGCTCACTTCGAATTTTGCTTTATGCACCAGTAACCAGAGGAGATGATTTCGCATCGGCGGTTGCTTACTTAGTTAGACGATTAGATGAAAATACTGCAGTTGAAAACTACTTACGCTCCTCTTTTGAAATGGGAACAAATCCAGAAAAATTCAATGAGCAAGCAGAAAGATTCAATAAAAGTGCCACTGAAAGACATTTACTCTCAACACAAAGTATTAGACATAGAAAGACCCAATTTAAAGTTGGGGACAGCTTTGAAAACGCCCCCAATGCTGATTTAACTTTGGATTCATTTGTCTCCAAATTGAATAGAGAGTTAAAAACAATTTTGAAACTTGATGGGCTAGAGATACCAATTGTTATCGATGGTAAGGAGATCTTTGATCGCTCTCAAATAGAAGGTTATGACCCAAGTGATAATGCAAAGGTTTGGTATAGGTATGCAGTTGCAAAAAGCTCCGATGTTGAATCTGCAGTAAAAGTTGCAAAGAAAGCGTCCCCTGGATGGAATGAACTGGGCGCCGAAGCTCGTGCAGATATATTGAAGAAGTTTGGCGCAATTGCTCATGAGGAGCAAGAAGAAACAATCGCAATCATGGCTCGAGATGCCGGTAAAACTGTTGCAGAGGCAGATCCTGAAGTATCAGAGGCAATTGATTTTGCAAACTACTACGCACTTTCTGCTATTTCACTTGATCTAGAAAAACACTCATCACCAGTTGGAATTGTGGTGATAGTTCCACCTTGGAATTTTCCTTATGCAATTCCAACTGGGGGAATCTGTGCAGCCCTTGCTGCTGGCAACTCTGTGATATTCAAATCTGCTCCAGAAACTGTTGCCACCTCATGGCAGTTAGTAAATCAATTGTGGCGTGCAGGAGTACCAAAAGAGGTTCTGCAATTTGTGTCAACTGAGGATAATGAAATCGGAAAATCTTTAATTACCCATGAAGATGTAAACGCAGTAATACTCACTGGTGCATATAGCACTGCTGAGTTGTTTTCTTCATGGAAGAATGAACTTAATTTGTTAGCAGAAACCAGTGGTAAAAATTCGATGGTTCTTACCGCCTGTTGTGACATTGATGTGGCGGTCAAAGACCTCGTTCAATCAGCATTTGGCCATGCGGGGCAGAAGTGTTCAGCAGCGTCATTGGCGATCGTGGAAAAAAGCATTTATGAGAATCCAAACTTTAAAAAGCAGTTAATTGACGCTGTTCAATCTTTGCGAGTAGGCCCAGGCTATGTCTTCTCGACAACTGTTGGCCCAATTATTAAAAAACCTGAACAACAGTTGGAAAGAGCTTTGACAGCATTAGATGATGGCGAAGAGTGGTTGATAAAGCCAAATCAAATTGATGAGGCAGGTTTGATGTGGTCTGCCGGTGTTAAATCTGGCGTGAAGCCTGGTTCATGGTCACATTTAAATGAATGGTTTGGACCGGTCTTAGCAATCATGGTTGCGCCAGATTTAGAAACTGCTATTGAATGGCAAAACGCCACTGATTTTGGATTAACTGCTGGAATTCAATCATTAGATTCAAAGGAATGTGAGTTTTGGATTGAGAATGTGGAAGCTGGAAATCTTTATGTAAATCGCGGCGTAACTGGCGCAATTGTGAATCGTCAACCATTTGGTGGTTGGAAAAAGAGCTCAGTAGGCGCTACTGCAAAAGCTGGTGGTCCAAATTATGTTGCAACACTTAGAAATTGGAATCAGATGAAGCACTTCCTTCCCATGAAGGAAGCAGCAAGCAAATGGCTAAAATCAAATATTGCCCTGGCTATTGATCGAAGTGGCTTAGAGGTTGAACAAAATGTGCAGCGCTATCGAAGATATAAGAAAGGTTTTTTAGTCCGAATAGAAAGTGGTACCAGCAAGGATGAGTTGGATTTTCTGAATTGGATAAAGAAAGATTTGGGAGTTATCACAAGATTAAGTAGTGACACCCTAATTCCCGGTTTAGCCAATTTGGTCGTTGAAAGTACGGTTGAGTTTGCAGAGCATGCAATCGAGTTTGATCGAGTTAGATGGTTATCTGCCGAAGTGCCACCAGTTTCTGATCTGATGATCAACGGAGTTGCATGCGATAGAAGACCAATTGCAACTAGGGGAGATGTTGAGATTTCTAGATGGTTCTTAGAGCAAAGTGTTTCAATCACTCAACATCGATACGGTAATACAAATGCAGGACCTAAGCCTGCCTGCGTTGGATTGGTAATTTAATCGTTATCTATTGATCAATGGATCAATGACGGAAGCAATAAAACTTGGCCGACCAGTTAATCTCTCTTCAAAATCTGCCGCCACACTAGCTTTAAATCCTGCGTTAACAGCCACGTATCTAAATGGCTCTGGTTCCCACTTACCTATTTTTTGATCTATAAAAGGTAGGTTGGCAGTTTCTTGGCCACAGATCTTTTTCGCAAGTGTTTTTGATACTAGATATGAAAGAGTAACTCCATCGCCAACGTAACCACCAATTGCGGCTTGACCAGATCTAAGATCTAAGCTTAAGTAACTTTGCCACCTTCGAGTCAAGGCAACAGCCCCGCCCCATCGATATTCAAAGCTGAAATCTCGAATTTGTGGAAACCAGGATTTTGCACGTTTTTCTAATGCTGAATGCATTCGATTATCCAACTCACTTCTTTCTGATAATCTTGAAAACAATTTGTATCGAACGCCTCGACCACCAAGTGCGATGCGATTATCAGCTGTGATCTGTGCGTAGGTAATAAGGTGGCAAGCTTCTTGGAATGTTGCTCGCTGCGCATTCCTAATTTGAGATATTACTTCCTTGGGTAACACTTGCGATGCAACCATTAATGAATAGATAGGTATTTGTTTATTACCCATCCATTTCTTTGGAGTAAATGCCTCAGTTGCTCTGATTGAGTATTTGCATGATACTTCAAATCCATTGGCGATGATTTTGCCGCTATCAATATTGCTGACTTCAGTTTTCTCAAATATCTCGACCCCAGAATTTATTAGGTATTCAAAGAGGGCTCGAGTGAGTTTAAATGGATTAAGGCAAGCGCAGTGCGGAGTAAAGACGGCTCCTAATGCCGAAGGAATGCCGATCAACTCCTGCGTTTGGTTTTTGCTCAAGAAATTGTGCTCGCTATCAATTTCCTTAGATATTCGTTGCAGCTGACCATTGTTTCGGGCAAATACGAATGAACCACCTTTAGCAAAATCTATACTCCATTTGTTTTCAGATGAAATAACTCCGATTTCATCGATTGAATTTATCAGCTCACGCCGAAGCGCTCTATAGCTATCTTCACCATGCTCGCGAATTAAACGCTTACTTGATGTTGGATATTCAGCCGATGCCCAGCCACCATTTCGCCCACTTGCTCCAAAACCAACATACTCTTTTTCAAATATAGCAATTGATAGAGAAGGTTGAAGCTTTTTTAAATGATATGCACTCCACAAACCACTAAAGCCACCACCGACGATAACTACATCAAATGATTTATTGCCAGCAATTCCATTTCGCGGATTAATCTCCTGGCGAGCCTGCCACAAAGAGGTGTTCATAAATGTAGTTTAGTTACAAACTTAATTTTGAATACAACTAACTACAGCGCGGGGAAGTGACTTACCAAGAACTAGTTAAAACGCTTCTTTAGTGATGCCCACCCTCAAGTTGTTTAAGCTCATCAGGGGTTGGTTTTGCGATATTTTCAGCATTTGCTGCACTAAATCTTGCTTGCAGTTTTGCTCTAATACCCTTTGGATTTAAAACTCCGCGAGCATCCTCTTTAACTAAAGCAATTGCAGCTGGCTGTTGATGTTGAGTCAAGGTGTATTTCTTCTCAGCAGAAAGCTCCTCGTGCACCTCAATGAACTCTCCATGAGGCAGCATTACCAAGCGACCAGTTTCCTTGCCATGCAGTACTAATTCGCGGTCTGCTCGCTGCAGAGAAAGGCAGATCCGTTTAGTGATTACGAACGCAAGAGGCGGTAGGACGATAATTCCGATTCTTGAGAACCACATAATTTGATTGATCGTTAAATCAAAATGAGTCGCAATAATGTCATTGCCACCGTTGATCAATGCAACCAACATAAATGTTAACGACATAACACCTAGTGCAGTTCTATTTGGAACATTTCTTGGACGATCCAATAGGTGGTGCTCTTTCTTATCACCAGTCATCCAGCTTTCAATAAATGGATAGAGAGCCATGCCAGTAAATATGATTCCCGGAATAATCAGTCCAGGTATCAAAATATTCCAAGAGACTGTGTAGCCAAATAAATAAGTTTCAATAGGTGGTGCCATTCGAACTAATCCATCTAACCAACCCATATACCAATCAGGTTGCGAACCAGCTGAAATTTGGCCAGGTGTATAAGGCCCGTAAAGCCAAATAGGGTTAATTGATGCAACAGCGCCTAGGAGTGCTGTAATACCAAAAACTATAAAGAAGAAACCGCCAGCCTTTGCCATGTAAACAGGCATTAATGGGTATCCAACAACATTCTTCTCAGTTCTTCCAGGACCTGGATACTGAGTGTGCTTCTGGTACCAAACCAACATTAAGTGAACAGTTATTAAGGCAAGGAAAATTCCAGGCAATAGAAGTACGTGCACGATATAAATTCGTGGAATAAATACCTCTCCTGGGAAAGCCCCACCAAATGCAAAGAATGATAGGTATGTTCCAACGACAGGAATAGATTGAATAATCGCATGGGCAATTCTTATTCCAGTTCCTGATAGAAGGTCATCTGGAAGTGAGTATCCAAGGAATCCTTCAACAATTCCTAGAGTTAAAAGTGCAATTCCAAGTATCCAGTTGAACTCACGTGGCTTACGGAATGCACCGGTGAAGAAAACTCGCAACAAGTGAACAACAATTGCGGCCATAAATATCAAAGCCGCCCAGTGGTGAATCTGTCTCATCAATAAACCACCACGAACATCAAAGGAGATGTGAAGAGTGGATGCATAAGCTGCGCTCATTTCAACATCTTTTAACGGCTGGTAGCTGCCCTCATAAACAACATGGCGCATTGAAGGATCAAACCAAAAGGTTAAGAAGGTTCCGGAAAGTAGAAGAATTAGGAATGAGTAAAGTGCAATCTCACCAAGCATAAATGACCAGTGGTCAGGGAATACCTTTTGCAGATTCTTTTTCATCCAAGATGCAGCACCAGTTCGCTCATCTACATAATTGGCTACATTTGCAGCTACTTTTTCACGAGCACTCATGATTTCCTCTCCCAGAAACTTGGTCCAACCGCTTCAGTAAACGGTTGCTTAGCTACTAAATAACCTTCACTATCAACTGTGATTGCTAGCTGTGGCAATGGGCGAGCAGCAGGCCCAAAAATAACTTTCGCAGCACGGGTTACATCAAAGGTTGATTGATGACATGGGCAAAGTAGGTGCTTGGTTGTTTGTTCGTACAAAGCAACTGCACATCCCATGTGAGAACAGATCTTAGAGAAAGCAATAATTCCTTCATGTGTCCAAGAAAGTCGTTCTGCATCTAATTGAAATTCGGCAGGACGCAATCTAATAAGAAGTACGGCATCTTTTGCAATATCTTCCAGGGTTCGCTTCTTACCTGCAGCTAGTGCAGGCATAACCTGTGCAACTCCGCCAACCTCTAGGTCACTTGCTTTGATTGGGCGATCACCTGGATCAGTTACCAATCTTGTTCCAGTTTTCCAGTTGGTTTCATTAAGTGAGTTGCCAGGTAGTGGGCCTAAATCTCTTAGCAAGATTATTGCTGGCAATCCGGCAAGTCCGGCAGCAGCAGCAAGTGATCTCTTGATCAATGGTCTTCTACCAAGCCCGGCAGTTTCAGCTCCAGCCTTAGCAGCCTTAACAAAATCTTGGCGATCTGAATCCTCAGATCTCATCTCATGTCGATATGCAATTACTTCTTGATCTGGCATCAAAGTTTTTGCCCAATGCACTGCGCCAAAACCAATGAATAGCAAACTCATCGCCATGCCGATACCAATTCCTAATTGGTGCGCATTAGTGCTTCCCATAATTGGCACAAATATGAATTGATCCTCATCAACAAAGAAGAAGGAGAACAAAAACAGTACTGTTCCAAATGCTGAAAGTGAGAATAAAACGGCAACCTGTCTTTCGGCACGCTTTGCTGCAATTGGATCTGTATCAGCTTTGCGGTGAATATGTTCTGGTAGCCCTGGATCTGCTAACGGTTCTAACTCACTAGACATATATTTACCTTGCCTTCGCAGTTAACCAGACAGCAATACCAATTAACAATCCAAGACCTAATGTCCAAACCAATAATCCTTCTGTTACCGGACCAACTCGGCCTAGGGCAGCTCCACCTAAATTTGGCTCAGTTTCTGCCGCTTTAATCCATTTAATAATTGAAAGTTTTTCCTCCGGTGTAATGATTTTATCTGAAAACACTGGCATAGCTTGTGGGCCGGTAATCATCGCTTCATAAATATGTTTTGGTTCAACACCCATAACAGATGGAGCGTATTTTCCTTGGGTTAGTGCGCCACCTTGTCCTGCAAAGTTATGACACATTGCGCAGTTATTTCTAAACAACTCACCACCTTCAGCGGTATTGCCATCTCGCTCCCATTCAATCTCCTCATTTGTATAAGCACGAGGTCCTGGGGCAAGGGATGCAACATAGGCGGCAAGGGCAGCAACCTCTTCTTCGTTATAAACCGGAGCCTTACGCATTGCTTGCTGACTCATATCTTGCATCGGCATACGACCTGTTGCTACTTGAAAATCAACTGATGCAGCGCCAACGCCAATTAAAGATGGAGCAATCGCAGCACCCTCACCATTTAAGCCATGACAAGAGGAGCAACCTTTTAAGAATATTTGTTGACCCTCTTCAATTAAAGTTGAACGAGCGGCAGCATCAACAGATTTTGGTGCTTCGGTAGCACTTGCAACTGAAAATGTAAGACCAAGCCCGGTTAAAGCAAAAAGTAAAAGTAAAGGAGCAGCCAACTTATGTTTGCGGTATTTAGATATAAATTTCATGATTATTTAATTAGGTAGATCGCAGAAAATAGTGCAATCCACACAATATCTACGAAGTGCCAGTAGTAGGAGACCACAATCGCTGTTGTGGCTTGAGAGTGACCAAATTTTTGTGCCCGGAAAACTCTAATTAGAACGATTAAGAATGCAATTAATCCGCCAGTCACATGCAGGCCATGGAACCCAGTAGTCATATAAAAGACTGAGCCATATGCATTTGAAGAAAGCGACAAGTTTTCACTTACTAGAACTGCATACTCATATACCTGACCGGCGATGAAGAATGCTCCCATCAAAAATGTTAAGGCAAACCATTCGCGCATTCCCCACTTACTTATTTGCCACAAGCTACCTTCACGCTTTGCTTGGAAACGCTCAGCAGCAAAGACGCCATATTGGCAGGTTACTGAGGAGAGCACTAATACTGTTGTGTTAGTTGCAGCAAAAGGAATATTTAATAATTCAGTTGACTCCGCCCAGACCTTTGGACCCTGCACAGCCCTTGTTGTGAAGTACATTGCAAAGAGTGCTGCGAAAAACATTAACTCAGATGAGAGCCAAACAATCGTGCCAACTGCAACCAGGTTAGGACGGTTGGTCTTAACCGATGGGGTGGCATAGGTGGTCATAGGGCAGATTATTCCCGAAATAGGTAGGAATGCCTCATTTAGATATGGGGGAGCAGCCCTTCTATTTGGTGAAACTGATCACCAAGAGGGCGCAATTGCAGGATGGGAAAGCAAGTTGGGTGGCTAGGTAGGATTATCACCATGCAAAGGTTAGTTATTGCCCTCTACTCCGATGATTCCTCAGTTCGACAGGCGGTATCTGCTGCCCTTGGAAAACAGTTGGATCAGGATCTACCCCTACATGAAGTTAAAGAGTTTGCCACCGCAGATGCATTAAGACTTTATGTTGATGGGAAAAAACAGGTTGATTTATTTATATTAGATGCCGAAGCAGTACCTGAAGGTGGCATGGGTGTTGCCAGACAACTTAAAGATGAAGTTTTCAACTGTCCACCAGTTTTATTAATCACAGCGCGAACATCAGATAATTGGTTAGCTACTTGGTCAAAGGCTGAAGCAACGGTTATGCACCCGATTGATCCATTCACGATCGCAGCAAAATGCGCATCGCTCTTAAAAACGCATTCTGCGCTCGCTAAGTAAATAAGACGTAGCTATGGGTTGGAGTGAAATCTTTGCCGCGTTAACTGACAAAAAAGATTTATCGAATGACCAAGTCACTTGGGGTATGTCACAGATTTTAGAAGGCGCAGCAAGTAATGAAGATATCAAAGCCTTTCTCACTGGATTAAAAGCAAAAGGTGAAAGTGCGCAAGAGGTTGAAGCATTGGTTGCGCAGATGTATAAATACTGCTCGCCAATTAACATAACTGAAAGAGCGGTTGACACCGTTGGAACCGGTGGAGATGGTGCTAACACAATTAATATTTCAACAACTGCTGCGATTATTACAAATGCAGCCGGAGCCCGGGTAGTAAAACATGGCAATCGTGCAGCATCATCAAAATCTGGATCCGCAGATTTGCTTGAAGCTCTTGGCGTTAAAATCGATTTAACTGGCAAAGAGGTTGAAGAGACTGTTTATAAAATTGGAATTGGTTTTTGTTTTGCCCCAGTATTTCACTCCTCAATGAAACATGCAGTGGCTGCTCGGAAAGAGTTGGGTGTTCCAACTGTATTTAATATTCTTGGACCACTTGCAAATCCTGCAAAGCCAATTGCCGTGGCAATCGGAGTGGCTCGAAGTGAACTACTTCCATTGATGGCTCAGGTTTTGCTTGATCAGGGCAAAGAAGGCTTTATCTTTCGCGGCGATGATGGTCTAGATGAAGTTTCCTTATCTACTACTACAACAGTGATTCAAATTAGCAAAGGTAAGTTGAAGCAAGAAACCTTTGATCCGACAGAATTAGGAATTATTCAAGCACCACTTACAGCTCTTGCTGGTGGAGATGCGACATACAACGCGCAGGTAACCAACCAAATATTTGCAGGCAAAAAAGGAGCAATGCGAGATGCTGTGACTTTAAACGCTGCCTTTGCGATTGCCGCGTTTAAAGGGGATTTTGATTTACCTCTTCAAACTCAAATTGCAAATGGTTTTGTCTTGGCAAACAAAGCGATTGATTCTGGTGCAGCGCAATCTGTTCTAAAAAAATGGGTTGAGCTAAGTAATGAGATCGTCTCAGCTAGATAGAGCTTAAACCCCAGTAGTTTTTTCTTTGAATATGGGCGGCATTTTTAGCAAAATCTAGTAATTCCTCAATGGTATGAATCTGCATGGAACCTAGTCGCTCAAGCAAATTATGAAGAATTTCTGTTGTGGCTTTTGCATCATCAAGGGCGCGGTGGTTTGGCTCAGTTTTTGTTCCAAAAAATGTTGCCAGTGTTGATAATTTGCAATTCGGCACATCCTCTTTGGTTAAAATCTGACGCGCAATAGTTACCGTATCCAAAGTTTTGTATTTAGGCCAAGATATCTCTAATTCACTTGCTGCACTTTTAAGAAAGCTAAGATCAAATGGGGCGTTATGGGCAACGATTACGGCATGATCCTCACGACCTGCAAACTCTATGAAACTAGGAAAGACCTCATCAATAACGGGGGCGTGCGCAAGCATTAAATCTGTAATGCCAGTCATTTCAGTTATGTATGCAGGAATGGCGGCAAGTGGATTTACAAAGGTTGCAAATTCACCAATTTGAACACCACCTTTAACCTTAACTGCGCCAATTTCTGTAATTGCTGCACCTTTTTTGGGAGATGCTCCAGTGGTTTCCAGGTCAACAACTACAAAGGTAGTTTCCAGTAAGGAGGTTGGCATGATTTAAAGATATCGCCTAGCTCTGACAAACAAAGAATTGTGCTTAAATACTAAAAAATGCCTTGATTGCACTCACAATCATTTCAACTGCAATTGCTGAAAGTAGTAATCCGGCAATTCTGGCCAATAAATCAACCCCTGAATCTTTAATAAGGGCAAGAATTTTTGTTGAAAACATGAAGGTTAGTCCGATAATAAAATGAACAGCGAAAATTGCAATACCAAGAGCTGCCAATTGATCGTTACCTTCTGCTTTTTGAACATAAAGCATTGTGGTGACAATTGCGCCAGGACCTGCAAGAAGTGGAGTTCCAAGTGGCACTAACGCGATGTTCTGCGTGGTCGCAGATCCGCTATCAGTTAAGGATCCGGTCAATAAACCTAAACCGGTAATCAAGAGCAGGATTCCTCCTGCTCCTTGCAATGCTGCAAGTGAAATATTCAGATAATCCAGGATTGCGTTGCCAAATAATGCAAATGAAACAATTACAAAAAGTGATACAGCAGCTGCTTGCCAAGCAAGACGGCGCTGTTCTTTAACAGATTTACCGGAGGCAAGTCCAAGAAAAATTGGTGCCGCCCCTGGTGGATCTAGAATCACAAAAAGCGTCACAAAGGCTTGAGCGCCAAAGGTTAGTGCTGAAATAGCCAATGCATCAGTCATAGAATTATCTTAACTTAAGAAAAGTAATTACAATCCTTAATTACTGCGTTTCACAAGGCAAAAAGGATGACCTGCGGGATCAAAATAGACTCGAAAATTGTCATCGGGATCTGAACTAGGTTGTATTGAAGATTTCACAGCACCGATTTTGAGTATCAGTTCCTCAGCTATATCTAAATCAGGCACATTAAAATCTAAATGCGCTTGCTGTGGCACAGGTCCTTCTGGCCAGGTTGGTTTTAGGTAATTATCAATTTTTTGAAACGCAATCCTGGTTTGATCAATTTCGATAAGTTCTACCCATTGTGGTTGACCATCTTTACTCCTATGCGCAACCACAACTTCAAAGCCGGTGATCTGAGAATAGAAGTTGGCAAGCTCCACCGGATCTGGACAATCAAGGGCAGTTAAGGAGTAATTTGCTATTGCCATGACTGAATATTAACTACTTTACCCAGGGCATTATTGCTAGATAAAGAAATTGTGTCGTTGCTACTCTTGATAAGGATAAAGCCAACCCCTAGCCTTGCCCGATAAGCCAACTGGAGGAAAAATGGGATTAAGTAAAGATGCAAAGAGCTTTACCAAAATAACGCTCGATGAAAGTGAAATGCCAACCCAGTGGTACAACATAATTCCTGATCTTCCATCACCGCCGCCACCACCATTGCACCCAGGTACACATCAACCGGTCGGACCAGCAGATCTTGCTCCACTTTTCCCAATGGATTTAATTTTGCAAGAGGTTTCAACTGAGTCATATATTGATATTCCTGGTGAGGTATTAGATGTTTATAGAACTTGGCGGCCATCACCATTATTTAGAGCTCGCAGATTAGAACAACTTCTAGATACACCTGCACGCATTTACTACAAGTATGAGGGTGTATCACCTGCAGGATCACACAAAACAAATACTTCTGTACCACAGGCCTATTACAATAAAAAAGCTGGAATTAAGAAGATTACAACGGAAACAGGAGCTGGCCAATGGGGCACAGCTTTAGCTTTTGCTTGTGCACTTTTTGATATTGAGTGCGAGGTTTGGCAGGTTGGCGGTTCATTTGATGCAAAGCCATACCGTAGATTAATGATGGAGGTTTTCGGTGCCACAGTTCATCGTTCGCCATCACAACTAACTGAGGCTGGTAGAAAATTGGCATTAGATCCTAAGAACCATTCAGGCTCACTTGGTATTGCAATTTCAGAGGCGGTTGAAGCAGCGGTAGCTGACCCAACAGTTGCTTATGCACTTGGATCTGTTTTGAACCATGTATTAATGCACCAAACAATTATTGGCGAGGAAGCACTTAAGCAACTAGCGAAAGTTGGAGAAACTCCAGATTTACTAGTTGGTTGCACAGGTGGAGGATCAAACTTTGCTGGTTTGTCATTCCCATTTATTCGTGAAAAATTAAAAGGAAAGATGAATCCTGAGATTCGTGCTGTCGAACCGGCTTCTTGTCCATCACTTACTCGTGGAAAGTACGCTTACGATTTTGGTGATACTGCCGGAATGACTCCGTTAATGAAGATGCATACTTTGGGTCATGACTTTATTCCAGATCCAATTCACGCGGGTGGTCTTCGTTATCACGGAATGGCTCCATTAATTTCGCATATCTATGAACTTGGAATGATGACTGCTGAAAGTGTTGGTCAGAAGGAGTGTTTCTCTGCTGCAGTTCAGTTTGCAAGAACTGAGGGAATTGTTCCTGCCCCAGAGCCAACTCACGCGATTGCAGTTGCAATTGCAGAGGCACTGAAAGCAAAAGAAACTGGTGAAGAGAAAGTTATCTTGACTGCGCTTTGCGGACACGGTCACTTTGATTTAGCAGCTTACGATGCCTACCTCAACGGAAACATGGTTGATTCTGTTCTTAACGATAAGGATTTTGAGGCTGCATTAGCCGCGCTTCCTGTTATGTAATTAGAAATCTAATCAGGCTACGAGTAGATTTTCACCATGATTAATCGTGCTCGGCTCAAGGATCTTCGCAAAATTGAAGATCAAAGATTTCTAGATGCGCACCCAAAAAGTGGTGAGCTATTTACAAAAGCTAAAGAGTCAATGCCAAATGGTGTACCAATGTCTTGGATGTCGAAATGGCCTGGTGCATACCCAGTTTTTGTTGAAGAGGCTAAGGGTGCAAGTTTTGTTGATGTAGACGGCAATACCTATATTGATTTCTGTTTAGGTGACACCGGCTCAATGACCGGACACTCTCCAGAGCCAACAGTTGCCGCAATTCGTGAGCAGGTTGGAAGAGGACTGTCTGCGATGCTTCCAACTAAGGATGCTAATTTTGTTTCAGCAGAATTGGCAAAGAGATTTGGCTTACCTTTGTGGCAATTCACAGTTTCAGCAACCGATGCCAATCGTCACGTAATTCGATATTCAAGATTGATAACTAGGCGAAAGAAAATCATTGTGATTGATCGCTGTTATCACGGAAGTGTTGATGAAAGCTTTGCTACTTTAGATAATCAAGGAAATACTGTTGCCCGAGAGGGAAATATCGGAGCGCCGGTAGAGCTTGATCAAACGACGCGAGTAGTTGCATTCAATAACTTAGATGATATGAAGCGCGCCCTTGAGCATAATGATGTTGCGGCAATTCTTATGGAGCCAGCCATGACTAATGTTGGAATTGTTTTACCGCAGCTAGGATATTTAAAGGCGGTTGAAAAACTAGCAAAAGAGTATGGCGCGAAGTTAATAATTGATGAAACTCACACAATTTCAGTAGGTCCAGGTGGAATGACTGCTCAAGAAGGATTACAACCTGACTTTTTAACAATTGGTAAAGCTATTGGTGGCGGATTTCCAACCGGTGCTTTTGGCATGCGGGAAGAGATCGCGAAATCCATTAAAGAGATGGTAGAACTTGAAGTAATTGATACTGGAGGAGTTGGTGGAACATTGGCTGCAAATGCGTTATCAATGGCGGCAATGAAAGCAACCCTAACTAAGGTGCTAACAGCAGAAAATTTTGAAAAAATGGTAAAACTTGGAAACCGTTGGTCTGATGGGGTTGAGAGTACGATCAAAAAATACAATCTACCTTGGAGCGTTAACCGCTTAGGAGCTAGAGCTGAATACATGTTCAGCGAGAAGTCTCCTAATACCGGCAAAGAGGCGGCAGATGCGGGTGATTTTGAATTAGAACAATACATTCACCTTCGCATGTTAAATGATGGATTTTTAATTACACCATTTCATAATATGGCGCTAATGTGTCCTGAGACTACTGAAGCTGATGTGGATTCACACACAAAAGCATTTGATCTAATGTGCGCTCAACTGACAGAAAAGTAGAAGTTTTTTAAGTGAGTAGCGATGGTTTGCGATTGGTACCAATATCGCACGCAAAAGAGTTCGCAGACGAAGCTTTATCTTGGAGTTTAAAGCTTTGGGGTGAAGGTAAAGATGAATTCACATCAGAAGATTGGCGCAGCTTTTACTCCCGAACATTAAATTCAGATTATGAGAATTGGAATGTTAGTGGGATTGATCAAGAATTATTGTTTATGGTCCTTAGAAACAATAAAGATGGCCAGGAGGTTGTTGCCTCTATTGCATTGTGTGATTTTGATGATTTCGAGGAGTTTAGGCAGTACAAGCCATGGATAGCAGCTTTTGTTGTTCGAGAGGATTTACGAGGTACTGGGATTGGAAGCCATGTTCTAAAACTAATTGAGCAAAAAGCAATTGAATTTGGAATAAAACGGGTTTATCTATGGACGGAAGAATCTAGAAATTACTATGCAAAACGAGGTTATCAATATATAAAAAGCTTACAGAAGGGTGCAAGACAGATTGATTTAATGGATAAAGTTTTAGTATAAGTTTTATCTAAATGCTGCAATGCCAGTAAGTGCTTGACCTAAAACCAGCATATGAATCTCGTGGGTTCCTTCGTAAGTTAATACCGTTTCAAGATTACTCATATGTCTAAAGATTGAATACTCAGATGTAATGCCTGCACCACCAAGAATTGATCGAGCGCTTCGAGCAATCTCCAATGCTGCATTAACATTATGAAACTTACCCATGCTGATCTGTTCTGGAAGTATCTTTCCTGCATCCTTTAGATCGGCCAGGTGATAGGCAAGAAGCATTGAAGTAGTTATTTTGGTTGCCATATCAGCAAATTTGGCCTGAGTTAATTGATGTTTTGAAATTGGGCCATCAAACTGTTCACGGGTTGATGCATAAGCAAGTGAGACTTCAAAACAATCTCGCGCTGCTCCAACTGTTCCAAAAATAATTCCATAACGTGCTTCAGCAAGACATAGCAGGGGGGCTCGCAAACTAGTTGCCTCTGGGAGTCGAGCTGAATCAGGAACTCGCATGTCGTTAAAGACTAATTCTGAAGTTATTGATGCTCGCAGTGAAAGCTTGTGCTTAATTGGATTTATCACCAAGCCTGCAGTTTTAGTTGGAACACAAAAACCTCTTATGCCCTCTTCGGTTTGTGCCCAGATAACTGCAACATCTGCAACGCTGCCATTGGTAATCCACATCTTTGAACCACTAATAATCCAGTCACTGCCATCTTTTTTAGCGAAGGTTGCCATTCCAGAGGGGTTTGATCCGTGGTCTGCTTCAGTTAATCCAAAACATCCGATTGCTTCACCCTTTGCCATTTTTGGCAGCCATTCTTGCTTTTGTTCTTCGCTGCCGAATTTATAGATTGCAAACATGGCAAGAGACCCTTGCACTGACACAAGTGATCGCAAACCAGAATCAACCGCTTCTAATTCCATACAAGCAAGGCCATAAGACATTGCATCTGTTCCTGCGCAGCCATAATTCTTTAGGTGCATACCCAGAACGCCAATGCCACCAAGAGCCTTTGCTAAATCCCTCGCTGGAAGCTGACCATCTTCATACCAGGCAGCAATATTTGGTTTTAATTCTTTCGCAGCAAAATCTCGCACCACATTTTGAATTGCTTTTTGTTCTTCAGTAAGTCTGGCCTCAACTTGCATTAGTACAAGTGGGTGAATTGGAGCGGCAGGTGGCTTACTCATGGCAAAAGTCTATCCTCAAGATTGTGGTTGGTGATATCAAAATCTCTTAGGCGACACATGCAGGTGATCAATCTCATTACTAAACGATGTTGTATTCAGGACGTAGCTGGCCACTACCGGAGAAGCGTTCAGCGCTTAATTTATCTATATTCACAAAAGGTTGTTTATTAAGGTAAAGATCTCTAAGGATTTCACCAATTGCTGGACCCTGTAAAAATCCGTGACCGCTAAAACCTGTGGCATAAAAGAAACGTGAGATCTTTTTGAACTCACCAAGAATTGCATTGTGATCTGGTGTCACCTCATACAAACCTGCCCAACCTTTACCGATACCAACATCCATTAATCGCGGTGCTCGATTGATTGCAATTGCACCTAATTTTTCTAAAAATTGTGGATCACGTTTTAAATCAAAACCTGGCTCAGTAGTTTTGTCTGAAAATCCCATTAACAATCCTTTTCCTTCACGGTGCCAATAAAGGGAAGAAGAGTAATCAATAGTCATTGGCATCTGCGCTGGCAGATCTGAAAAAGTCTCCCCAAGTGCTTCAGTAATTACTAACTCACGTTTATATGCAGTTACCGGTAAATCCAAACCAACCATTGAACCTATTTTAGGAGACCAGGCACCAGCACAATTAATAACGGTTGATGTATTTACAACACCAGCTGAGGTAGTAACTGAGGTGATTTCACCTGCATTTAAATTAATTCCTGTGACCTCAACATTAGTTATTACTGTGGCACCAAGTTTTTTTGCCCCTCCGGCATAACCAAGCACAACTGCTTCGGGGGTGCAATGACCATCATGAGGAGTGAAGGATGCGGCAAGAACATCTGAGGTATTTAACAATGGCGAGATTTTTAAAGCTTCACTAGGAGTCAGCATCTTTGATTCGACATTAAATTGATTATGAATTTTGGTTGATTTTTCAAATAGATCAACATCAGATTGTTTTGTTAGCGCGAAAAGATAGCCAGTCCGGTGAAGATCAATTTCATACCCGGGGCGAGTGTTAAAGTTTGCAAACAATTCAAGAGATCTTGCGCCTAATGCCACATTAAATTCATCAGAAAAATTTGCTCTTACTCCGCCTGCTGCCTTTGAAGTTGAACCGCTTGCTAATTCATTTTTTTCACAGAGTAAAACAGAAACTCCAGCTTCAGCAAGATGAAATGCAGCGGAGGTTCCCATGACCCCTCCGCCAACAATTACAACATCTACTTGGCTTGGTAGAGACATTATTTAATGTTTAACATGAATTTCGGATCGTGTTTAATCTCGATCAAATCCATCTGAGCCTTTTGAAGTTTATTTGACCAATCCCAGTTCATTGATTGCCATCTAGTGAATTGATCTAGCACCCAAATTCCACTTTGTCTTGATCCATTTCCACTCATGCCATTTCCACCAAATGGTAGGTGAGCTTCAGCTCCAGAGGTTGAGTTGTTTATGGAAACCATGCCAGCAGATATGCCTTCTCTAAAGCGCCAAACATTTTGTGGGTCAGTTGTATAGATCGCTGAGGAAAGTCCATACCCATGACCATTAGACAATTCAATAGCTTCATCCAATGTTGAGAATTTTCCAACCGTTACTAACGGCCCAAATGTTTCAGTTGAATAAAGTTGATCAGCCTTAGTAATACCAGCAACTATCACTGGGTGGGCAAATACACCCTTTTCAGGATCTCCTACAAAACCTTTTCTTGGGTTGCTTGCTGTAATTCTGCCAGTTGAACTAGAACCAAGAACTTTGTGATGCGGTTGGATCATTTTTAGATGCTCTAAATGGTTGTCTAAATACTTCTGGCTAATCATTGGTCCAAATAAGACATCTTTAAATGGATCACCAACAGCTGCGTTCTCGACAAGGGATGCAAATTTAGCCAGCACTGTGTCATAAATTGATTCATGGATCCACAAGGTTCCAAGTGATGTGCAACGTTGGCCTGCTGTTCCAAATCCAGCAAAGAGTGCGCCATCTAGTGCAAGATCAATATTTGCATCAGGCATAACAACCATTGGATTCTTTCCGCCAAGCTCTAAACAAGCACTTTGTATGTATTCACCTGTTTTAGCGCCTATTTTTCTACCAACCTCAGTTGAACCTGTAAAACCAACTTTATTTATTACTCCCTCTTTCAAACCCGCATCAAGAGCTGCAAATGTTTGCGCTCCATCTGCTACAACAGTTATCAGCACATCTTTAGGAACGCCACCGGCATGGAAAATCTCAGTCAAAGCATTGGCAACTGCTGGCGTAAATTCAGATGGCTTCCAAACAACAGTATTTCCAGCAAGAAGTGCTGGGACTATGTACCAGGAAGGCACCGCAGTTGGGAAGTTTCCTGCAGTTATAACAAATACATTGCCAACTGGCATTCTGAAGGTAAATAGGTTTTTGTTCTGCATCTCACTTGGAACGGTTTGACCATAAAGGCGGCGACCTTCACCTAAAAAGAAATCACAGGTATCTACAACCTCTTGAACTTCACCTAGTGCCTCGCTATAAACTTTGCCCATTTCCTTGGTAATGAGTTTGGCCAAAATCTCTTTATTGTTCTCAACCAAGCGACCAACATTTGCAATGATTCGTCCACGAGTAGGTGCGGGTAACTTTGCCCAGCCCTTTTGCGCTTTTTTAGCAGTTCGTAGCACGGTCAATATTTCAGTCGCCGAGCTTTCCGGAACTGTTGCGATTACTTCATTTATATCTGTTGGGTTAGTTGAGGTGAACATGGGCTCATTCTCTCTCAGATAAGCAAAATTGGAAAATGCCGATATGGTTTGAACATGGATGGCTCAAAGCGCACCGTTGCCGCAGTAATACTAGATATTTTGGCCGAACGAGGAGTCAAGCAAGCATTTGGTATTCCAGGCGTACACAACCTGGGCTTTTGGAACGCACTTTCAAAAAGTAGACCGGAAATTGTTAGCGTCAGGCATGAACAAAGCTGTGTTTATGCAGCTGACGGACTAGCAAGGGCAACAGGAAAACTATCTGTTGCGATAACAACAACTGGTCCTGGTGCAGCAAATACGCTGGGTGCTTTTGGTGAAGCTGCGATATCAGGTTCACAACTTCTTTTGATCTCATCTGAGACACCGATGAAAAATAGAGTTGAATCTGGTGCTCGTGGCATTTTGCATGAAATGAATGATCAAAGCTCCTTATTCGCACCCCTTGCAAAACGAGTAAAAATAAACGATAAAGAATTAGTTTTATCTAAGAGCACAACCTCAGCACTTGAGGCAATTTCAACAGTTGTAGATTTTGTCGAAATGCTTGGCCAGGCGCCAACAGGTGCTGGGTATATTGGAGTTCCGGCAGATATTTTGAATCAAGAATTTGATCAACCAATTCCTGCCCCAAGTAAAGGCTGCAGTGATTTTCTAACCAGTGAGCGAAATAGAACAATCGATTTTGAAGCGATTAAGAAATCTTTGGCGGGTATTTCTAAAATTGGAATCTGGGCAGGTGGCGGAGCGCAAGGGGCTGGGGAGCAGATCGCAAAGCTTTCTGAGCATTTAAACGCTCCGATCTTTACATCTTTTGCAGGCAGAGGTGTAGCAAGCTCAAGTAGAAATTACTTTGATCTGCCAATACATGAAAAAGAGTGTGAAGAGGTTTTAGGACAGTGCGAAGCGTTATTAGTATTTGGTTCACAGCTAGATGGAATGAATACAAAGAATTGGAGCATCAATTTCCCAAAAACTATTCTTCTATTTGACGCTGATCCAACAATTGCACTTCGTAATATAACCGCTCAATTAGTGGTTAAAACTTCTGATCTGGCTGCTACTGCGACCAAGTTATTAGATTTGCCTTCCTGCCAGAAATGGATTGATATCGAGAGTGTAAGTGAACAGGGTAGGAAGCGAATTGCTGAAAGCGATAAAGGCAGCGCGGGAATGAAATTAGTTGATGTCATTGAAAAGAGTTGGCCAAAGCGGAATTATGTAGTTTGCGATATGGCAATTTCTGGCTATTGGACAGGTGTATATCTAAGAGCCAGGGGCGAGCGTTCAATTGCTTATCCAGTTGGTTGGGGAACCCTAGGTTTTGGTTTACCGGCAAGTGTTGGACCAGCAGCTGCCGGAATTCCAACTTTAACTGTTTGCGGCGACGGTGGAATTGCATTTGGTCTAGGAGAGTTGGCCACAGTTGCACAAGAGCAATTACCACTAACAATTTTGCTCCACGATGATGGCGGCTACGGAATGCTTAGATTTGATCAGTTAGTTATGAATCATCCGGAGCGAGGGGTAAATCTTTTTAATCCTGATTGGAAAAAGCTAGCTGATTCATTTGGGATTGAGTTTACAGAGACCGATTTGGATAATTTATCTAAAGTTTTAAAGATGCGAGCAAATAGTAATGCTCCCGGAATAGTTTTAATCAAAGATGAAATTTACCCACCAAAAAGCACTAGCCCTAGGTGGAATGAGCAGTAAATTAGTTGGTTAAACCTGCAGAGATTATTAGATAGTAAATTGTGAAAATTACTGAAGCCCACAAAAATCCGGTCCACCAGGTAAGGCTAAGTTTTAGTTTGTAGGTGTCCCAGTTTACTTTTGCTAAATTCTTATCAGCCTTAACTTTATTGCGATAAGAGATCATCATGTAGGCAGAAACCAATACTGCCCAAAAAAACATAAATCCAGATCTCATATGGCTAGTTTAACCTTACAAGAATCATTTCTCGGTATTGAGAAGTTTGTAGAAAAACCAGGTTGAAACCAATTCCCCGTCTGGGTTTTTTGCATACTGTGGAATCTCACCTGACATCTTCCAACCCCATTGTTCATATACTCCCTCAACGAGAAAATTTGTTGCTGAATCTAGAAATAGAAGTGAAAGTCCTATCGATCTTGCATATTCAGTAGCAGCTCGTTCCAATGCGCTTCCTATCCCTATTTTTTGGGCTAAGGAGTGGACTAGCAATTTACGAAACTCACCTCGATGCTTTCCATTTGCTCGAGATTCAGGGGTAACGATAACTGAACCTAAAACTTGTTCATCTGCAACAGCTAGAAAAATGCCATTCTTTGAATTTATCTTTGAAAATTCCTGCCGCCAAAACTCTTCATAATCTTCAGAGGTAGAGTCATTCATAAATCCAACGGAGTAGTTATGGGCGATCGAGTCTGCAAAAAGTTCTACCAGCGAGGTTTTCATATTTGGGGTTATCTGATCGGCGCTGGTGATCTGAATTATCGCAAACCTGCGGGGTGTGATCTTTTCCATGTCGTTATTGTAGGCAATTCTATCTACACTAGGAGGTATGGCTCTTATACAAACCCCATTTGTTAGCGCCGAAGAGATTGACTCACTGTGCACATACGAAAAAATCATCGACAATCAACGACAGGTATTTAAGAACTTCTTTTTAAATGAAGCGGTCATGGGGCCTCGGGCGATCTTGGCTCAAAATGAAAATGCTCAATTTTCTTACATTGCCAGAGCCTCAAAAGAGGGACCAACAATTGTTAAGTTCGGAACGGTGGTTCCAAGCAACTCCAATCGAAGTATTCCTGTAGTACAAACTATGGTTTCAGTAATCGATGCGCAAACCGGAAGTGTTAAATTATTTCTCGACGGTGAATCAGTAACTAAATGGCGAACCGTTAGTGCAAGCATGGCAGCAGCCTCTGAATTGAGTAATCAAGTTAAAAGGATTGCGGTGGTTGGTTTAGGTCACCAAGGTCAAGCTCATTTAAGAGCGGCCCAGAGTATTTTTCATCCAGAGAAAATCTACGGTGTCTCAAATGTGGATGTTGACATTGATTTCGGATTTGATGTTGAGGTCACTAAGGATATTTCGGTAATTGGTAATTGTGATTTGGTATTTCTCTGCACCAACTCAATTGAGCCGGTGATCAATATGAATCTATCGCCTGGAACCACCTGCATCTCAATCGGATCTTTTGCGCCAATAACCTGCTCCCAATTTCCAGCATTTGAAAGCTTTAATTTTGAGTAATTACTGCCAAATGCTGCGCTTATGCAGCCTGCTAAACAAAGGAAGAATCCGAGAAAGAAATCTGATCCCAACTTTGCTGAAGGAAAGCCCACTAGAAATATTATTCCAACAAAACCTAATACAAGGCCAATAAATCCAACCTTATCAATCTCTTCAATCTTCATTAGTCTTCCAATAACAGATGAGAAAAGTGGAATGGCTCCTACCAAAATAGCGGTTAATGCTGTGCCGATTCTTGGGACAGCGATTGATAAACCAATTAGTTGAAAGGAAACAGAGGTTGCACCCAACACAGCAAAATGCTTTGCTCCAACCGAAAAATCTAATTTTCGCCTTAGCAAGAGGGACAACAAAAATAAGCTACCACTTGCAATAAAAGCCCTGACTGAAATTGCTGCAGCCCAGTCAAAGGCTTGAACTACGCGAAGCAACAATAAAAAAGAGACGCCCCAAAGCAGTGCAAGAATTGAAAATTTTGTAGTTATCTCACTTTTCATAATGCCCCTGAATTATTATTTAATCTGAAAGCTTTGGTGGAGCGCTTTTGTATTGCACTGGAGTCTTACTGAATTTGATCGGGTTTGCAACAGATTTAACTCCTTCGATCTCTACAACCGGAGACAAACCAAGGGAGGTGGCTAAATCAAATGCTTCTTTCACATTGTTAATCACCCCGGTTGGAATCTGAATATGTTGCAATTTATCCACCCAATACTCTGCACTCTTGGTGGAGAAGATTGAAGATAATCGCTCATTTAATGCAGTTATATTCTCAACACGCAATTGATTGGTCGCAAATCTTTTATCACCAAGTAAATCTGGAGATACTATGCCAGCAAATTTAATAAATTGAGCGTCATTGCCAACTGCAACTATGAACTTCTTATCAGAGGCATCGTAAACTTGGTATGGCGCAATTGATGGATGAACATTTCCTAACGCCTTTGGAATCACACCTCCTGAGATATAGGCAGATGCTTGATTGACTAAGGCTGACAATGTTGAACTTAACAAATTCAACTCCACTTTTTGTCCAACACCTTGCTCATCCCGAGCTCGCAAGGCGGCTAATATTCCAATAACTGCATGTAAGCCTGTGATCACATCAACTAAGGCAACTCCAACCTTAGTTGGATCTGTTTCATCCCCGCCAGTAATGCTCATTAATCCACTCATACCTTGCACCAATAAGTCATATCCAGGAAGCTTTGTGGCTTTATCAGATGTGCCAAATCCTGAAATTGAGCAGTAAATCAAATTTGGATTATTACTAATTAGTTTTGAATAACCAAGGTTGTATTTTTCCATGCCACCTGGACCAAAATTTTCAACCACCACATCGGAGGAGTTAATTAACTCTAGAGCTTTTTGCTGATCAGATTCTTTTGATAAATCCAATGACAAACCTTGTTTATTGCGATTGACTGAAAGAAAGTATGTGGAGTCCCCATTTGAATCAAATGGTGGCCCCCAGCCACGGGTGTCATCGCCACTTCCGGGACGTTCAACCTTAATTACCTCAGCCCCAAGATCGGCTAAAAGCATGGTTGCGTATGGGCCTGCCAGTACCCTAGAAAAATCAGCAATTTTAATTCCGGTTAATGGTGGATTCATTTCTTAGCGAGCCAATCACTTAAAACAGTTAAGAGCAGGTCCACATCATTTTTAGTAATCACAAGTGGCGGTTTAATCTTTAGCACATTGTTGTCAGGTCCATCGCAGGATAGAAGCACTCCCTTAGCTAGTGCGAACTCCATTAAATCTGCAACCTCTTTTGTTGCAGGAGTTTTCTCATCAATCATCATCTCAACGCCAATAAACAATCCACTGCCTCTAACATCTGAAATTATTGGATACTTCTTTCCTAACTCTTTAACACCCAGGCGCAAGTACTCGCCCATATTCTTCGCATTTAGTTGAAGTTTTTGATCATAAACAACCTCAAGAACAGCTTGTCCAATTGCAGCACTCACTGGATTTCCGCCAAATGTATTGAAGTACTCCATGCCATTGTTAAATGATGCTGCGATTTCAGGTGTTGTTACCACTGCAGCTAATGGATGACCATTTCCAAGTGGCTTACCTAATGTAACAATATCTGGCACAACTCCGTGCAATTCAAAACCCCAGAACTTATCTCCCACCCTGCCCATTCCAATTTGAACCTCATCACTAACACACACTCCGCCGTGGGATCTAACTAATTTGTAAGCTGCTGCAAGGTAGCCATCTGGCAAAACAATTTGACCTGCAGTACTTACAATCGATTCAGCAAAAAAAGCAGACAAAGGTTGCTTCAAGCCTTTGATAGTTTTATTAAGGTTTTCTATGTACCTATCGGTGGCTTTTTTGCCGGTGAATTTGCCGCGGAATAAATCTGGTAGCTCAGCAACACCAACATGGGAGGCCGCCCCTTGGCCACCTTTTCCAAGAAATTTATAAGGGCTAATTTCTACAACTGATTGAGTATGACCATGATAACCATGGCGAAGTGCCACTACTGCCTTAGCCTTTGTATGCGTTCTAGCTAACCTAATCGCTAAATCATTAGCTTCACTTCCACTGTTTACAAAGAAAATTACTGACAATGGATCAGGCATTGTGCTGGTCAAAGCTTTTCCATACTCAACAACAGATTGGTGCAAATATCTTGTGTTGGTGTTCAAAACAGACATCTGAGCTGCAGCTGCTGCAACCACTCTTGGATGACCATGACCAACATGAGCGACGTTATTCACTAAATCCAAATAACTCTTCCCTTTTTCATCAAAGAGATA
>KB900594.1 GCA_000378905.1 actinobacterium SCGC AAA028-A23 | reverse complement strand
AAGGGCAGAGATTGATGCTTCAGATGATCGCATGCAGAAAAAGGTTAGAAATGCCCAGATGGAAAAGATTCCATTTATGATGATTGCTGGAGATGAAGATAAGGCGGTTAATGCTGTTTCATTTAGATATCGCAATGGTGAGCAGAAAAATCAGATTCCAATCAAAGATGCGATTGAGGAAGTTTTACAGGCAATAGCCGATCGAAAACAAATTTAATGAGTGATCAAAGTATCTCAGGTGGGGTTGGCATGCCAGATGATTGGCAAAGATTGTGGGCACCTCATAGGATGTCTTATCTAGAGGGTGAAAATAGACCGTTGCCTGATAATCAGCAGGCTTGTCCATTTTGTCGAATAACTACCTTAAGTGATGAAGATGCCTTGATTGTCGCTCGTGGAAAAGAAGCATATGTAGTGATGAATTTATATCCATATAACGCAGGCCACTTACTAATCTGCACCAATAGACATGTTGCAGAGTTAACAGAGCTAACTGTTTCAGAACGAAATGAGGTTTCTGAGTTAACTTCAAAGGCAATGAAAGTATT
>KB900593.1 GCA_000378905.1 actinobacterium SCGC AAA028-A23 | reverse complement strand
CGATCCCGCACTTTGTGCATCCCTGAGGTTTTACGCCAGCGATCTGGTTTTGGGGCATCGGAGAATTTATAGTTCTCATAGTTTTTCAAAATAGAAGCAAAATCCTCTTTAGCCCATTTTAACTTTTTTTGTTCAGTTAAGATTTCTTCAACTTTATCTCGGATATCTAACAAGATATCAACATCCAGTGCAGCATATGTAATCCACTCTGCTCGTAATGGACGAATTGACCAATCAACAGCTGAGTGCTCCTTGGCTAAACTCAGCTCAAGCAGACTCTCAGCGAGTGCTCCTAAACCAACCTTTGGACAACCAGCGATTCTTGCTCCTAATTCAGTATCAAACAAGTGTTGGGGCGTTAGACCTAATTCAATTAGGCAGGGTAAATCCTGAGTACTGGCATGAATTACCCACTCAAATTTTGATAACTGGTTATTAAATTTTCCCCATAATTTTGAATCTCGCAGAGGAATTGGATCAATTAGGTGTAGCCCGCCGCCTTTGCGATAGATCTGAATTAAATATGCCCGCTGGCTATATCGGTAGCCGGATGCTCGCTCA
>KB900592.1 GCA_000378905.1 actinobacterium SCGC AAA028-A23 | reverse complement strand
TGGTGTTGGGTGCATGCACCAGTAATTCGGCGAGAGCGAATCTTGCCTCGATCGGTGATGTATTTACGAAGGGTGGCTATATCTTTGTAATCAATATAGGTCACCTTGTCGCGGCAAAAAGAGCATGGCTTCTTTTTGAATTTCTTCATCGCAGCAGCGGCTGCTGCTGACTTTGATTGCTTAGCTTTTTCTCTAAGCGTTTTATTACTTCTTGCTCCACTGTGGTGCTCCTTTAGTTAGGGCCCTGTTTTTAAAACAGGAATGGTTGGTTAATTACTTATTAAAAAGGTGGTGTGTCATCACTTGGTGTCGTTGACCAACCGCCGCCGACTGGGGCTGCTGACCAAGGATCATCAGTTGATGCTGTTGGGCTCGCACCGGCACCGGCGTTATAGCCGTTTCCTGCTGCACGAGCTGTCTTTGTAACTTTAGCTGTTGCATTGCGAAGTGAAGGTCCGACCTCATCAACTTCAACCTCAAACACAGTTCGCTTTTCGCCCTCTTTAGTTTCATAAGAGCGTTGCTTTAAGCGACCTGAAACGATTACTCGCATGCCTTTAGTTAATGACTCAGCCACATTCTC
>KB900591.1 GCA_000378905.1 actinobacterium SCGC AAA028-A23 | reverse complement strand
ATGGCCGGCATCCTTTAACTTCTGTAAAAAGTTTTGAACTCGTTGCGTATGTCTTGCCTCGGTTGTCCGAATAAAATCATCATTTGCGATATTTAAATCTTTCCATACAGGCTTCCAAGAGTTTTCAACTAACTTGTCACACCAATCCTGAGGGGATGAATTATTTGATTGAGCAGTGTTTAAAACCTTTTGCCCATGCTCATCAGTTCCCGTTAAGTACCAAACTGATTCACCGCGTTGACGATGCCAGCGAGTTAAAACATCTCCAGCAACAGTTGTATAGGCATGGCCGATATGTGGTGCGTCATTTACATAGTAAATGGGCGTAGTTAAATAGAAAGATTTTTCAGCCATGATCAGATCTTATCGCCACTCTTGTATGCGACCATCGCATCAAATACAACTCGCTTGGATATACCAGTCTCCTTCGCAACTTGAGCGATTGCCTCTTTTCGCCCTTCACCGGCTAACTCCTGGTTTAAAACCATTTGGACTAACTGCGCTGAATCAAATTCCCGAGTTCCAGGATCAAAGCCTGAAATTACAATTGTGATCTCACCTAAAATATCTTTCGACTCTGCCCA
>KB900590.1 GCA_000378905.1 actinobacterium SCGC AAA028-A23 | reverse complement strand
AGAACAAACTGAGCTATTCGTTTGATATAGACAAAAATATTTGCATTTTTGAAATTGATTGTCAACAGTATTAATAGCGGAATTAAAAAGAAACCACTCCATTTAGTAGCTCCAGCCAATCCGATAACAACACCACTAGCCCAGAGATTATTTGTCAGAATTAAATAGAAAGCCAATAAAATGAAAAACATAAGGAAGATATCAAGTAAGGCAACTCGCGACATTACAAGATGTAATCCATCTAATGCCATTAGTGCTGCTGCGGTATTACTTAAGAAAGCCGAATTAAAAAGTCTTTGTGCAACTAGATAAATCATTAAAACGGAGGCGGTTCCAACTAAAGCAGCAATAACCCGCCAGCCAAACTCGTTATTTCCAAAAAGCTTAATGCCAATACCGATTAGCCATTTACCAACTGGTGGGTGAACTACAAACTCGGCATTCATCTGCTCATTTAATTCAACGCCATGTGAAATTAAGGAGTTTGCATTTTTTGCATAGTAAACCTCATCAAAAATATATCCAGATGGCGCACTTAATCTCCAAAGCCGTAAGGAAAGTGCAAAACCTATGATCAGTGAGATC
>KB900589.1 GCA_000378905.1 actinobacterium SCGC AAA028-A23 | reverse complement strand
CGCGCAACACCTAATGCACCATAAAGCTCTTTACCAACACGCTGAGCCCTTGGTTTTAACTCTGCAACGTATGGTTTCAGGATTATTCGGTTACTTGTTGGCAACCCATATCGTTTAATAAAAAGTTTTAATTTACTTAACAATCCACCGCGCATACCGGCTGAAAGTGTTTGCCAGCGAGATAAAAACTCATTACTGATTCGGTCTCGTTTATCACCAGTTGCAAGGGCAACTTTAAATGGCCTGGTGTTTGACCAACTTGGGGCGGTTAGTGAATCTTTTAATATTTGATCAATTAGAGCTTGTGGAACGGGGGTGGGCAGAAAATCTCGGGTAGTCCTACGAGATGCGATGAAATCTGAAACCCAAACGCCATCTTTACTCGCAGGATCAAAACCCATGTGATTTACCTAGCCCTTTTTAACCGAAGCGTTATAGATAGATTGGATTGTTGAATCTAGTAGTGCATCAAATTGATCATCACTTTGCTTAGCGGATAAGCCTTCAGTTAATGCCCGTGAGAATGAGGCAATGATGCCCTTATTCTTTGCAAGCAAGTTATTTGCTTCATCTCTTGAGTAACCAC
>KB900588.1 GCA_000378905.1 actinobacterium SCGC AAA028-A23 | reverse complement strand
AAGCCGGTAGTCCTAGCCCCATAATCAGCCTAAATGTGTGAGCCAGGCTTCATTTAATTGGATTTGAAAGATAGGAACAATTAGTACAATAGGGGACTGGAATAGCGCAGGGGAGACATAATGTCTAAGGAAACAGGTACAGCACGAGTTAAACGCGGCATGGCAGAAATGCTTAAGGGCGGCGTAATTATGGATGTTGTAAATGTGGAGCAAGCAAAAATTGCTGAAGATGCCGGTGCTGTCGCAGTAATGGCATTGGAGCGAGTCCCTGCTGATATTCGTGCGCAAGGTGGAGTTGCTCGCATGTCTGATCCAGACATGATTACGGCAATTCAAGCAGCTGTTTCGATTCCGGTAATGGCGAAAGTTCGCATTGGTCATTTTGTTGAGGCTCAAGTTTTACAAACTCTAGGTGTTGATTACATTGATGAGTCTGAAGTTTTAACACCAGCAGATTATGCAAATCATATTGACAAGTGGAACTTCACTATTCCCTTTGTTTGTGGTGCAACAAATCTTGGAGAGGCACTACGCCGAATTAATGAAGGTGCGGCAATGATCAGATCCAAAGGTGAGGCCGGCACTGGCGATGTTTCAAATGCAACAACGCATATGAGAACA
>KB900587.1 GCA_000378905.1 actinobacterium SCGC AAA028-A23 | reverse complement strand
AATCGTCTTTTCTTTATGGCTAATAGCTTCGATGCCAATACTTTGGCGATATGCCAGAAACTTCTTAAATATTGCCTCTGGTTTTAATTTTTCTACCACCGCCGTAAGTGTGATTCCGGTAGAGCAAAAGTAAGCAGCCGCATGATCCCAATTGCCGGCATGTGGAAGAGCCACAATACAACCTAATTTTTGAGCAATTGGATCCCGAAGTAAGTGCTCATCATTTACTTTGGTTGTTCTTATGATTCGTTCACTACTCCACTTGTTTAATCTAAAGGTATCAAACCAATATCTTAAATATGAGCGCATTCCATTTTTGGTAAGTTCATCTAGCTGCTTGTCAGAGTAATCCGATACAACCTTGCTGTAATTACTTCGAAGCCGCTTTACTCCTTTTCCACTTTTGCGATAGATCCGATCAGAAATTAGGTTAGCTAATTTGTAAGCAGACTTCTCTGGTAACAGACCAATGATTTTCCAGGCCAATAAATAAAGAATAAACATTTACTTCACCGCTTTATAAACAATCATCATTCTTTGCATCATGGTGAAAATTGAAATAACCGCCAAAACCCAAATTCCTGCCGCCATGGCATAGTCAACTCCTAAACCATGCAGGCCATAG
>KB900586.1 GCA_000378905.1 actinobacterium SCGC AAA028-A23 | reverse complement strand
CAAAAGCATTAAAAATGGATTCCGTTCCAACCGCTGAATGGTTATTAGCCGATGCATGCGAAGTAACTGCTTTGGATCAAGCCAAATTAGATGGCTGCCAAGTGTTGGTTGCAGCAACCGGTGATGACAAAGTTAATCTTGTTGCATCTTTGCTGGGCAAAACCGAGTATGGCGTACCTAGAGTTGTTGCACGAGTAAACCACCCAAAAAATGAGTGGATGTTTGATAACTCTTGGGGTGTAGATGTTGCAGTTTCAACACCACGAATTATTTCAGCTTTAGTTGAAGAGGCGGTTAGCGTTGGAGATGTAGTGCGCCTGTTCTCATTTAGAAAAGGCGAAGCCAACCTCGTTGAAATTACTTTGCCTGACACTGCAGCTTGCTGTGGCAAAACTGTTGGTGAAATTGAACTTCCTGAAGATGCAAGCATTGCCGCAATTGTGCGTGATGGGCATGTAATTACTCCAAAAGATCATGATGTATTTGCCGCTGGTGATGAGTTGCTTTTTGTAGCCTCTGCAAAAGCTGAAGAAAAACTTAAATCCTGCTTTATCTAATTAATTTTTGTAGTTGGAGTCTTTCTTAAGATCAACCAGGTTCCCCACGCAGTTAGAATAAATAGTGGATACCCCATAAGTAATCTTGCAGTTCCCAATAAATTTACATTTCCACTCTGATAGAGCGGATATTGAACAATCAATCGTGCT
>KB900585.1 GCA_000378905.1 actinobacterium SCGC AAA028-A23 | reverse complement strand
CCATCTCTATCGTTGCTGGCATGCTCTGCTGCAGAAGGTCCATTGGTGGGTACATTTCACGTTTCAACTCCGAAGAAAAAAGCAATTTATGCAATTGGACCAATTCTTGAACCAATTGTTGAGAAATTAACTGCGCGTATTGCAGTTAGTGAGCTAGCTCGATCAACCTTGAAGGATCATTTCGAGACAGATGCAGTAATTATTCCCAATGGAATTGATGGGCAACGTTTTGCGAATGCAAAGGTAAGCCCGGCATATTCGCAAGGCCCTACGGTGGGTTTTATTGGAAGATTTGAGGAGCCGCGAAAAGGTTTGCAGGTTTTAATTGATTCCTTAGCCATAGTGGCGCGCTTTGTTCCTGATGTGCAATACATCGTGGCGGGACCTGGTGATAGTCAGGAGTATTTGAAGAAATTAAACTCACAATTGCGCAACCGAATAAAATTTGTTGGGCTACTAAGTAATGAAGAAAAAGAGAGTTTTCTCAAATCGATTCAAATATATGTTGCCCCAAATACAGGGGGAGAATCCTTCGGAATAATTCTAACTGAAGCGTTATCTGCTGGAACAGCGGTGGTTGCAAGTGATATTCCAGCCTTTAAAGCTGTGTTGGAAAACGGTGAGGCTGGAGAACTATTTAAAAACGAAGATCCATCAGATTTGGCGAAGGTTTTAGTGAGCTTGCTGCGAGATTCAGATAAACGCAAACGGCTT
>KB900584.1 GCA_000378905.1 actinobacterium SCGC AAA028-A23 | reverse complement strand
GATTGGAGCGCCAACTAATCGATCTGAGATTCGAATTGTTCGATCCACTGTGGTGCAAGAGCCCCACCGCTCACTCATACTGCGCCAATTAATACAACTGGGTATTAGCATTATCTGGACAAGGGTTATCAACTCCTTCGGTTTACCAAGAGTGTGATCGATTACGAGAAGGTTTATCAATTGCCGCTCCAGTTGTCAGCGAACAGTTAATGCAGGCACTACGCGCAGGAGATGCAAAAGCTTTAGGAAAAGCATTAACAAATGAATTACAACCTGCTGCCTGTTCATTAAGACCTGCATTGCGATTAGTTTTAGATGTTGGTGTTGATTATGGTGCGCTTGGGGGAATCGTCTCTGGGTCAGGTCCAACAGTTGCATTCTTGGTATCTGATGATGATCATGCAATGGACTTAACCGTTGCATTAAGTGGCAGTGGGGTTGTTTCCTCTGTTGTTAGAGCAAATGGACCTGCTCATGGCGCACGAATAATTGAAAGTTTTTAATTTAACCACTTATAAGGGATAATTCAGGTTCCGCCATTGTGTAGTGGCTAGCACATGAGCCTTTGAAGCTCAGGGTCCAGGATCGATACCTGGTGGCGGAGCCACCAAATTAAGGGGGTAGTTGATGAGCAAGTTATCACTTGTCATCATCCTCGCTGCCGGCGACAGCACTCGCATGAAATCCTCTCAATCAAAAGTTTTGCATAAAATTGCAGGCCGCTCTTTAATCGAAAATTTATTGGTATCAGTTGATTCACTATCCCCTGAAAACCATACGGTGGTTGTTGGTGCAAAAAAAGAAGAAGTAATTAACCATCTTTCTGAGATTGCTCCTAAAGCAAAAACTGTTGTGCAGGAGAAAAGAGATGGAACTGGTAGCGCAGCCCGATTAGCCCTAGATAATCACAAAGGCGATGGAACTGTTTTGATTCTGGCCGGTGATACTCCGTTGTTAACCAAGCAAACTTTGCAAGAGTTTTTAGCTGCCCACAAAGGCGATGGCAATAAAGCCTCAGTACTAACTGCGCAATTGCCAGATCCAACCGGATATGGGCGAATCATTAGAGGCGAGCAAGGTGAAATTTCAAAGATTGTTGAAGAAAAAGACACAACAGCTGATGAGAAAGATATAGATGAAGTTAATACGGGCGTTTATTTGTTTGATATTTCAGTTTTGAGAAAAGTTATTGGTGATTTAAAGAGTAACAATGCCCAAAATGAGCTTTATCTGACAGATGCTATTGCTTTGATTAATCAATCGGGCGAAAAGTCATTTGCGATTTTATCTAATGATTACACTGAAACTCTAGGAATTAATGATCGTACGCAGTTAGCAGAGGCAGCTGCGATTATGCGAGACCGGATAAATCACGAACATATGCAAAATGGCGTTACCATCATTGACCCAACCACAACTTGGATTGATGCACAGGTCAAAATTGAAGCCGATGCCACCATCTATCCAGGTAGTGCAATTACTGGTGACTCATACATAAAGGCAAACGCGGTTATTGGACCTCGAACCACACTTGATTCCTGCCAAGTTGAAGAGGGCGCGAGAGTAATTGAATCAAATTGCACTGAATCCAAAATTGGTAAAGCAGCCAAGGTTGGTCCATTTACCTATTTGCGTAAGGGCACAGTGCTTAAAAATGAGAGCAAAGCTGGTGCATTTGTTGAAATTAAGAACTCATCTATTGGTGAGGGATCCAAAGTGCCACACCTTTCATATGTTGGAGATGCTGAAATTGGTAATGAGACCAATATTGGTGCTGCAACCGTATTTGTAAATTACGACGGGGAGAAAAAACACAAGACCAAGGTTGGCGATCATGTTCGAATTGGTAGCGATACCATGTTGGTTGCTCCAGTCAGTATTGGCGATGGTGCATATACCGCGGCTGGTTCGATAATCAACGAGGATGTTCCAGCGGGTGCAATCGGCATTGGTAGGGCTCGCCAAGTCAATATCTTGGGTTGGGTTCTACGTAAACGAAAAGAGAGCAAATCCGCGGCGGCGGCAAAAAAGGCTGGCGCAAAAGAGTAAGCAATTACTAGTAGAGTTAACCTAGATTCACCACAGTGAGGGGGAAGCTAAACTGAACGAATTAAGGTTATCCTCCGAAAAACGTCTGCGTTTATTTACTGGACGCGCATATCCAGAACTTGCCGATGAAGTAGCAGCCGAACTTGGAATTCCAATCACGCCAACATCAGCCTATGACTTTGCAAATGGTGAAATATTTGTTCGATTTGAAGAGAGCGTTCGTGGAAGTGATGCATTTGTAATTCAAAGTCATAGTGCACCAGTTAATAAGCAAATAATGGAACAGTTGATTATGGTTGATGCCCTAAAGCGTGCTTCAGCAAAGAGAATTACGGTAGTTGCACCATTTTATGGTTATGCCCGACAAGATAAGAAGCATCGTGGTCGTGAACCAATTTCAGCACGTTTGATGGCAGATTTATTTAAGACCGCAGGAGCAGATCGTTTAATGTGTGTTGATTTACACACCTCTCAAATTCAAGGTTTCTTTGATGGTCCAGTAGATCACCTTTTCGCACTTCCACTATTAACAAATTATGTAGGTAGCAAGGTGGATCGTAAAAATCTAGTAATAGTTTCTCCTGACTCAGGCCGCGTAAGAGTTGCTGAGAGATGGAGCGAATTACTTGGTGGATGCAGCATTGCTTTTATTCATAAAACTCGGGATCCAAGAGTGCCAAATGAGGCAACTGTTGGAAAGGTTGTTGGTGATGTTAAGGGAATGACCTGTGTAGTTATTGATGACATGATTGATACAGCTGGAACTGTTACAAAAGCAGTTGATGCACTTATTGATGCTGGCGCCAAAGATGTAATCATTGCCGCAACACATGCTGTGCTATCAGGACCTGCTGTTGACCGATTGAAGAAATCAAGGGTTTCAGAGGTGGTTGTTACAAACACCTTGCCAATTCCAGAAGAGAATAGATTTGATAATTTAACAGTGCTCTCCATTGCACCACTCTTGGGCCGAGCGATCAGAGAGGTATTTGAGGATGGCTCAGTTACTAGCCTCTTTGATGGGCATAGTTAAAAATAAGCGATAGATTTCTGGCAAGAAGAGTAAGTTCTGCGCCCGTAGCTCAACTGGATAGAGCATCTGACTTCGGATCAGAAGGTTCGGGGTTCGAATCCCTGCGGGCGCACCATCGATTTGTCCATTTAGCCTTCCATTAGATAACCTTGCGCTTCATTCCGCGAGGGATCAAACCGTTATCGAGGGAGAAGTAAAGTGGCTGAGATTTCAATTAAGGGAGCACGCCGAACTGAGTTTGGCAAAGGTGCATCTCGTAGATCACGTCGTGATGGATTTATTCCGGCGGTAATTTATGGACATGGTGAAAAACCACAACACGTAGCCCTACCTTCTCGCGAACTTGGAATTGCTCTTAAGACTTCAAACGTTTTGATTGATGTCGTATTAGATGACCACACTGAATTAACACTTCCAAAATCTGTAAGCCGTGATCCACTAACTGGTTTACTTGAACACATTGACTTAGTAATTGTAAGACGCGGAGAGCGCGTTGTTGTTTCCGTTCCAGTTCATGCTGAAGGTAAGTACGATCAAGATGGAATTTTGGAACACACAAATAACTCAATTGAGGTTGAGACTGATGTAACAAATATTCCTGCATTCTTAGTATTGAACATGGAAGGCATGATGGCTGGCGAATCTAAGTCAGCATCGGATGTTGTACTTCCAGAAGGCGTAAAGTTAATTAGCGATCCTAAGATGACTGTTGTTCACCTATCTGTTAGATCTGCTGAGGTTGAAGAGGTTGTTGCAGCTCCTGCTGCCGCTGCCGAAGGTGATGCGGCTGCTGCTGCACCTGCCGCTGCCGAAGGTGATGCCGCCGCTGGCGCATCAGATGATAAGAAGGACAAGAAGAAGTAAATTAGGACTAGCCTTAACTTATGGCTGATCGTTGGTTAGTAATTGGCTTGGGAAATCCAGGCCCGGAGTATGAAAACACTCGTCACAACATAGGCCAACTTGTTGTTGATGAATTATCACAAGGTGAAAAGTTTTCTACTCACAAATCACGAATGCAGATATGCGAAATAAAGCATCAGGGCCAGGCTCTGGTTTTGGCAAAATCTCGCGGATACATGAATGAAACTGGTGGGCCTGCTAAAGCACTTTCAGATTTCTATAAAATTGAAGTCTCTAAAATTATTGTCGTTCATGATGAGCTTGACCTTCCATTTAACTCTTTGAGAATTAAATTAGGTGGTGGCGATAATGGCCATAATGGACTTAAGTCACTCACATCTTCATATTCAACCTCTGATTACTACCGAATCCGAATGGGAATTGGTAGACCAATCGGAGAGCAAGATCCAGCAGATTTTGTCTTAAAACCATTTAGTAAAGAAGAAAGAAAAGAATTACAAGAGTTTAATTCTAGAGGTGCTCAAGCCATTCAATCACTTGTTGTTAATGGAATGGATAAGGCACAAACAGCTTTTAACTCTTAATTAACTTTGCCCTACCAGACTCTAATCTAGCAACGGGCACTCTAAATGGAGAGCAGGAGACATAATCTAGATTTAGATTATGGAAAAAGTGAATACTCCTTGGATCACCACCATGCTCACCGCAAACGCCTAACTTAAAGTCGCTTCGATATTCACGCGCCTGATCACTTGCAATCTTTACTAATAATCCAACTCCATCCTGATCTAATGATTCAAATGGATTAAATGGTAATAACTCTAAATCCAAGTATCGCGGTAGAAAGGTTGACTCAACATCATCCCTACTAAATGCCCAAGTAAGTTGAGTTAAATCATTTGTTCCAAATGAGAAAAAGTCAGCGTAATCAGCTAGGCGAGTTGCGGTTATTGCAGCTCTAGGTGTTTCAATCATTGTTCCAATTGGCATATCTAAATCAGCACCCATTAATGTTTTCTTAATTTCAGATTCAAGTGTTTCACGTAGGTATAACAACTCCCTTTGAGTTGCAACAAGGGGAATCATCAATTCAGGCTTTGGATCAAACCCAGCTTTTCTAACCTCCATACTTGCTAAAACAAGTGCTCTTACCTGCATTTTAAATAGTTCTGGAATTAATATGCCAAGTCGAACACCTCTTAGCCCCAACATAGGATTTGCTTCATGCAATCGTTTTACTGCGGCAAAGATGGCTTTGTCTCTAGTGGTAATTGTGGTGTTTAGCGCTTCAGCGGTTGCCATTTCAGCACTTAAGCTTGCAAGATCAGGAAGAAATTCATGAAGTGGTGGATCTAGAAGTCTTACCGTAACTGGATAACCAGACATGGCTTTAAGAATTCCAACAAAATCTGCTTGTTGCAGAGGCTGCATCTCAGAAATTACTAAATTTTGCTCAGTTTCATCTTCAGCCAAAACCACACGTTCAACAAAACTTCTGCGATCGCCAAGAAACATATGTTCAGTTCTACATAAACCTATTCCTTCTGCTCCTAAAGTTCTGGCTCGTTGTGCATCCTCTGGAGTATCTGCATTAGCACGAACTGAAAGCTTTCTAATCTCATCAGCATGCTGAAGTATGCGATCAACAGCTTTTACAACAGCAGTTGCATCCTTTGCGTTCGCTGACAATTTTCCTTCAAGATATGAAGTCACTGGAGATTGCGTGACAGATATTTCACCTAAATAGACACAACCCGTACTGCCATCGATTGAAATAACTTCGCCTTCTCGTACCACTTGATCACCAACAGTAAACTGCAACTTCTTTTCATCAACTGAAATACTTTCGGTTCCACATACGGCTGTCTTACCCATACCTCGTGCTACTACTGCTGCATGAGAAGTTTTACCACCACGACTAGTTAAAATACCCTCGGCAGCAACCATTCCAACTAAGTCATCAGGACTTGTTTCTCTTCTGACTAAAATAACTTTTCGTCCATTTTTAGCAAGATCAAAGGCACGTTTTGAGTCAAAAACCACTTCACCAACGGCGGCACCAGGAGAAGCCGGAATTCCAGTTGCAATTAAATTTCGACTTTCTGATAAATCAAATTGTGGGAACATTAATTGTGCAAGCTGGTCGCCGCCTGTGCGCAATAACGCTTCGTCCATTGAAATCTTTCCTTCATCAACTAATTGAGTTGCAATACGAAATGCTGCTTCAGCTGTTCTTTTGCCTACTCGCGTTTGTAATATCCATAATTTTCCGCGCTCGACCGTGAACTCGATATCACATAAGTCTCGGTAATGATCTTCAAGCGTTTTCATTAATCGCTCCAACTCAGCGTGAACGATTGGTGCTTTCTTAGCCATATCTGCAAGCGACATCGTGTTTCTAATGCCAGCAACTACATCCTCGCCCTGAGCTTTATCTAGATAATCTCCATAGCTTCCTTTTTCGCCAGTGGCTGGATTTCGGGTAAAGGCCACTCCCGTTCCAGAATCATCACTTAGGTTTCCAAAAACCATTGACTGGATATTCACGGCTGTGCCAAGGTCTGAAGGAATTCTTTCTCTTCTGCGATACAACTGAGCGCGTTCTGAATTCCAAGATCTAAAAACTGCTTCAATCGACTGGGTTAAATGATCTATTGGATTCTTAGGAAAATCTTGGCCAGTGTGTTCCTGGATTGCCAGAATTAATTGTTGAGCTAATTCCTTAAGGCTTTCAACAGGCAAATCTGCAACAACTTTTGCATTAGCTTTGAGTAAAAAAGAATTTTCGATTTTATGAACAATCTCATCTGGCAAATCGCAAACTATTCGACCAAACATATCGATAAATCTGCGGTATGAATCCCAGGCAAATCTTTGGTTGCCAGAAGATTGAGCCAGAGCTTCTGCAACTTCTGGAGTTATACCTACATTTAAGACGGTCTCCATCATTCCTGGCATTGAGTGTTTAGCGCCAGACCTTACTGATACCAGCAATGGATTTGAAGGATCTCCAAAATTCTTACCAACAGCTTTCTCTAAATTTGAAAGTGATTTGTGAATTTGTTCGGTTAATTGCGCAGGAACTGCTCCGCTAGAAAGAAATTCACGACAAGCTTCAGTAGTTATTGTGAACCCAGGCGGAACAGGTAAACCCATTTGAACCATTTCGGCAATGTTTGCACCCTTACCGCCTAATAAATCAGATTGGCTTTTGTCTCCAAATGTAAATGGATAAATAAACTGCTTAGCCAATTTGACTCCTGTCTAAACCTAATCTGAGCCTACTCACCCAGTGTTACGTAATCCTGCCGCAACACCATTTATCGTCAGTAACAGCGCTCTAGCCAACAATTGATCAGGCTCTGATTGGGCGCGAACTCTTTTGAGTAAAGAAATTTGAAGAAGCTGAATAGGAGCTAAGTAAGTATCTCGTATTTGTAAGGTACGAGCCAAAATTGGTTGGTTACCCAAAATCTCTTTTTCATTTGTCATTAACAACAATTCTTTAACAGTCAAATCAAATTCTTTCTTAATTTGGTCAAAAATTTTGTGTAGGGATGGATCTACCAGTGCATTCACATATCTTTGGGCAATCTCTAAATCAGTTTTGGCTAACGTCATTTCAACATTACTTATAAATGTTCTAAAGAAGTGCCATTCCTTTAGAAGACTTTGCAGCAGATCTGATTTGCCAGCTTCGCGCGCTGCTTTAAGACCTGATCCAACGCCATACCAGCCAGGAACAATTTGCCTTGATTGCGTCCAGCCAAATACCCAAGGAATTGCCCGAAGTGATTCAAGACCTGACGCAGCATCTGGACGACGAGATGGTCTTGATCCTAAAAACATATTTCCAAGTTGCTCTACTGGTGTTGATGCATAGAAATAAGCAGGTAGATCTTTCTGGTCTACCAATTCTCTATATGCCTTAAAAGCATTTTCACTAATTAAATCCATGCACTCATCCCAATTACGTAGATCCTTACTAGGTTGGCGAGGTTTTCGATTTAACACAGTTGCTTCAAGGGCGGCGGCGAGTGTTAACTCTAAATTTTCTTTTGCAAGAGCAGGTAAGCCAAATTTGTCGGAGATAACTTCACCTTGCTCTGTCATCTTTATTTGGCCATCGATAGATCCCCATGGAAGTGCAATCAACGCATCATAAGTAGGACCGCCACCGCGACCAACAGAGCCACCGCGACCATGAAATAACCTCAACTTAACTCCATGTTTAATTGCAATATCTCGAAGCTTTCGTTGTGCCTTATGAATTTCCCACTGGCTAGTGGTTATGCCGGCATCCTTATTTGAATCTGAATAGCCAAGCATTATCTCTTGAACACCGCCACGTAAATCAACGATCTTGCGATAATTCTTATTTGAAAGCAGATTATCTAAAATTTCCCCAGCTGCTCTTAACTCAGCAACAGTTTCCAGTAATGGAACAAAGCCAATTTTCGCAAAAGATTTATCCTCCTTCAATGAAATCAAGCCAGCATTTTTGGCTATCAAAACCGCAGCCATTACATCATTTGAACTCTTTGTCATTGAGATTATGTAGCTTTCGATAACCTCATTGCCATACCTATCAATTAGCTCATTTATCGCTGCAAAAGTTTTAAAACACTTACTACCTTGCTCATCGAGACTTTTGGTATCAGCATTTGTATCTGAAAGCAGATGTTTGTCAATTAACTTTTCATCTGAGCCACCAAATAACTGGTTTAAAACTTTATGGTGAGTCTCTGAATGCTCACGAATATCCATAGTGGCATGTGTAAGCCCAAATGCGTTAATCGATCGCATGATCCGATCAATCAAGCCATTTGCAATTAGTGAACCATTATTGGCTTCCAAAGAAGAGCGCATAGTTTCAAAATCCTGTAATAACTCAGCAGTATTTTGGTAATCCCGGCCTGGAAAATGAGGAAGTTCTGCAACATGACGTGCTTGAGTCAAAGCTAATTTATGTCTTATTGCCGTTGCTTTAAGTCGATACGGCTCTTCTACATTTATACGGCGATATCGGGCTTCAATCTCAGGAAGCTTTTCTAAATCTTGGGCAACTGATTTTTCAAGATCCTTTGAAACTCCAGCTAATTTGGTTGAGATAGAAAGTGCTTGTCTTAGCTCATCTAAATGTTGAAACATAGTTCTAGTGAAGTGAGCGTTCTGCAACAAAATTGCTGCCTTGGTTACCTCTGCAGTTATGTTGGGATTGCCATCTCTATCACCGCCAATCCAAGTTCCAAAACGCAATGGACGAGCAGATAAGGAGAGATCAATACCAAGCTTTTTTACTTCATTTACAAACTCAGCTAATACTTCCGGAACTGTCTCCAATAAAAGTTCATCTAGATAATAAATTGAATTAACAGCCTCATCTAGTGGCTCTGGGCGACCGAGGCGTAATTCATCAGTTTGCCAAAGTAAGTCGATTGCTTCAGCTAATCTTTCATTTTTTATTTGGCTATCAGGTTGTTCGAGTAATTTTGCAATTGTGGTCATCTTACTTAGAACTGAACGCCTTGCTGCTTCAGTTGGATGAGCGGTGAAGACTGGACGTACTGAGAAATTTTCTAACCATTCTTTCAAATCTGCATCAGAAAAATCAGGATTTGTTTTTCTGGCATTTGCAATGTTTTCAACAGCCTTGCCTAACCAGCTGCCTCCAGATTTATGTTCAGCGGCAAGAACCTTTGATCTATCCACCTGCTCAGCAACATTTGCAAGATTAAAGAAATTACTAAATGCTCTTACAAGTGAAATAGTTTGGGAGTCAGTTAGCTGATTTAGGATCTGATCTTGTTGACCTTCTCTAACGCCAAGTCTTACAGACTCAACTAGTGCGAGTAGTTCATCTCCTTCTTGCCTTGCCAGGGTTTGACCGAGTAGATCGGCCAATCTTCTAACATCATTGCGCAAGTTAGCGTTATCTGCCCCTGAATCCATGGGTTAATCATTACAGGTATTCAAATCATCTGGTACATCATTTAATGGCAATTGGCAGGTGTGGGCAGCCGTAGAATTAAGCCATTGACCCCCCTTCATTTATGAAGTGGGGGTATGTGGCGTTTATGAAGAAAGGAGGCAAAGTTGAAAAGTTTATTTAACGTGTTAGCAAAACCAATAGAAGAGTATTTGTCTAGCAATGACAATCTAATTGCACCAGCATCAACTCACGCCATGCTCTGTTTGAACCAGAAGAATTCAATCTTGATAGTTACAACCTCAACCCGAGCTGCCACAGAATTAGCAGATGAGTTAATTTCTCTTGTTGGCATAGATCAGGTCGTAAATTTTCCTGCCTGGGAAACTTTGCCCCATGAGCGTTTGAGTCCAAAATCAGACACCGTTACAGCAAGGTTTAAAGCTCTAAATCGAATTAGTAATAACCAGAGTAAATACATTGTCTGCTCAATTCGAGCACTCCTTCAACCAATTATTGCAAATGATCTGAAGAAATCAATAATTTGCATTGAAAAAAATCTGGAAATCAGAATGTCTGATTTGATTGAACAACTTTCTAGATTTGGATACCAAAGATCAGATTTGGTTGAGAAGCGTGGTGATTTTGCAGTACGCGGTGGAATCTTAGATTTATTCCCTCCAGATCAAGAACACCCAATTCGAATAGATTTTTTCGGAGATGAAATTGATGATATTTCTTACTTTGCAATTGCAGATCAGCGGTCTATTCAAAAGATTTCAGCCGCTATTGAAATCTATCCCTGCCGGGAGTTGTTAATAGATTCAAATGTAAAAACCAAGGCAGCAAAACTTGGCGAAAAGTTCCCGCAAATTAAAGAATTAACAGATAAATTGATTGAAGGAATAACTTTTGAAGGCATGGAATCACTTGCAGCTGGTGTTTCACATGAATTTAAATCCTTGTTAGATTTCCTGCCAAAGGATCATCAGATTTGGCTTATAGATGAGCCAAGAATTAGATCTAGATCAATTGATTTGATTAATACCAACCAAGAGTTTCTAGAGGCGGCATGGTCTAATGCGGCATGGTCTAGGGAAGGCTCTGTTGCAGCACCTATTGATCTGAGCCAGGAATTATCACAAGGCGGCTTTTACGATTTAGAGTCAATTGAAAGAAAAGCTATTGAGCTAAAGATTGCTATTAGAAGTTTGAATCTTTACCCAAGTAATCCAGAGGATTCACCCATAGATTTTCTAGGCGAAATTGATACATACGCAAACAAATATGAGGCGGCTGTTGAAGATATACGTGATTGGCATAAATCAGGCCTAACAGTGGTGTTTACTGCACAAGCAAATGGAACTCTGAAGCGATTTTCTGAATTATTAAACCTAGCTGATCTTCCAAACAAAATTCTAAACTCAGAAACTGAAATTAATAGCGGTGTAATTAATTTGGTTGTAAGTAACTACAAACATGGATTTATTAGTGAGAAATACAAGTTTGTTCTGATTACGGATAAAGATGTATCTGGGCAGAGGGTTGCAGATAAAGATTTAGCTCGAATGCCATCTCGTCGGAAAAAGGCAATTGATCCATTGCAACTTAGAGTTGGCGATTATGTCGTCCATGAGCAGCATGGTGTTGGCAGGTATTTGGAGTTGATTAACAGAAACATCGCAGGAGTCTCACGTGAGTATTTAGTGATTGAGTACGCATCATCAAAGCGAGGACAGCCAGCGGATAAATTATTTGTACCAACCGATACCTTAGAACAGGTAACCAAATATGTTGGAGGCGAAGCACCTGCATTACACCGAATTGGTGGAGCAGATTGGCAAAACAGTAAACGCAAGGCACGTAAAGCGGTTAAACAAATTGCAGCTGAGCTTATCCGTTTGTATGCGGCCCGAATGAGTGCACCTGGCTTTGCATTCTCGCCCGACACCACTTGGCAAAAAGAGTTAGAAGATAGCTTTGCATTTGTTGAAACAATTGATCAACAAGCAACTATTGATGAAGTAAAGCGGGATATGGAAAAACCAAATCCAATGGATCGAATTGTTTGCGGTGATGTTGGCTATGGAAAAACTGAGATCGCAGTTCGTGCTGCCTTTAAAGCTGTGCAGGATGGTAAACAGGTGGCGATACTTGTCCCAACAACATTGCTTGTTCAACAGCACCTAAACACTTTTTCAAATAGATATGCAGGCTTTCCAGTCCGATTAGCTGCGCTTTCAAGATTTAATTCAGCTACCCAAACTAAAGAGATTATTGCTGGCCTAAAATCTGGAGTAATTGATGTAGTAATTGGAACTCATAGATTGCTTTCAAAGGATATCGAGTTTGCAAATTTGGGATTATTAGTAATTGATGAAGAGCAACGATTTGGGGTAGAACACAAAGAAGAATTGAAGAAAGCCAGAACAAATGTGGATGTTTTAGCAATGTCTGCAACTCCGATACCTAGAACCTTAGAGATGGCAATAACTGGAATCCGAGAAATGTCTAACATCACTACACCACCGGAGGAGCGACACCCGGTGCTTACCTATGTTGGTCCATATGATGAAAAGCAGGTTAGTGCTGCAATAAATCGTGAACTACTTCGCGATGGCCAAATATTTTTTATTCATAACAGGGTAGAGAGCATTGAAGCGGTATCTGAGAGATTAAAGAAGTTAGTACCTGGTGTAAAAATTGGAATCGCTCATGGACAAATGAATGAGCGGGCCTTGGAAGAGGTTATTTTAGCTTTTTGGAATAGAGAATTTGATTTACTGCTTTGTACAACAATAATTGAAAGTGGAATTGATATTCCAAATGCAAACACCTTGATAGTTGATCGCTCAGATTTGTTCGGACTTTCCCAACTTCATCAACTGCGTGGCAGAGTAGGCAGAAGTCGCGAACGTGCATATGCCTATTTCCTTTACCCAACAGAACAACCAATCACTGAGCTAGCACATGATCGATTAACAACAATTGCAACAAATACAGATTTAGGTGCTGGCATGCAGGTTGCTTTAAAAGATCTTGAAATTCGAGGAGCTGGTAATTTACTAGGGGGCGAACAGTCAGGGCACATTGCTGAGGTTGGCTTTGATTTATATATGCGCATGGTGGCCGATGCGGTGGATGAGTTTAAATCTGGTTATTTTGAAGACAAGCCAAAAAATGTTGAATGCAAAGTCGAATTACCCATTAATGCTCATTTGCCAGTTTCTTATATTGAATCAGAAAGATTAAGACTTGATCTTTACCGCAGAATTGCAGATGCACAATCTAATGCTGCACTTTCTGAAATTAAATCTGAATTAGTTGATCGATTTGGCGAAATCCCACAACCAGGAATTGAGCTACTGGCTGTTGCAGCCCTGCGGCTATATGCAAAAAGTTTGGGTTTAACAGACATCGCTTTCTCAGGTAAACATTTAAGACTTACGCCAATACAACTACCTGAGTCTGCACAAATTAAATTAGCCAGAGTATTTCCGGGGTCAATCTATAAAAGTGCCACACAAATCCTCTTAGTCGCGCGACCTTCTAGCCCGAATTGGATTGAAAGTGCACCTATAGGAGATACTTCTACCCTTGCTTGGGTTGATTCAGTACTAAAAGAGCTGATCGAGCCAATTGTAAATAGCAAAAGAACCTAAAGAAAAAGAGGATGAAATTGTTTAAGAAATTGATTACACCTTTACTGGGAGTCCTGTTGCTTACTAGCTGCTCATCAATGAGTGAGGGAGTAAGTATTGGAGATAAGGATTTTTCAATTAATCAAATTCAACAATCTGTAGATCAGATCCTTGAAAGCCGAAAAACTGTCGATACCTCACAATTAAATAATTTGTCAGCACCTGATTTACTTCGCGGTCAGGCACAATTTTTTATTGCTTCCGAAATTTTCAGTCAAATTGCAACTGATTTATCAATTGAAGTCACACCCTCAGAGATCGCTGATCGACGAACTCAAATTATTGCCAGCCTAGGTGGCGAGAGCAAACTTCCGGCTGCTTTAGTTGGCGCAAATCTTGCCGCTTCAGATCTTGATACTAATTTGAAAACATTAATTATTTCAGAGCGCATGCAAAGCAATTTTATTAATTCTGGTGGTTTAGAGACTGAGTATTTCGCTTATCTACAAGATCTAATTGTTAAAACAGCCAAAAAACTTGGCGTCAAAGTTAACCCTAAGTATGGGAAATGGAATTCTGAAACTGCATCCATTGATGCAAGTGACTCAACAGATGGTGCTGTAACAGGTCTTCCTTAAATCCCGTTTATGACATCAGAGCTGCTAAGACTTCGCGAGGTTATGGACAAACTTCGCTCACCAGGCGGCTGTCCATGGGATGCAGAGCAAACCCATCAATCATTGCTCAAGTATTTACTTGAAGAATCTTATGAGTTTATTGAATCAGTTGAAAACAATGATCGTCAAGATATGCAAGAAGAGCTTGGCGACCTATTGCTTCAGGTTTATTTTCACTCTCGTATGGCTGAAGAAGATACAAACCAACCATTTAACATCGAAGATGTTGCAAAATCTGTTGCAGATAAATTGATTCGAAGACACCCACATGTTTTTGCCGGTACAAAAGTGGATAACAGCCAAGATGTATTGGAAAATTGGGAAAAACAAAAAGCTCTAGAAAAAGGCCGAAGCTCAATTATTGATGGCGTCCCACTTGCCCAGCCTGCGCTGCCTTTGGCTGCCAAGGTGGTTTACCGGATCAATAAATTAAATTACTCACTTCCAATTTCACAGCCAATAAAACTAAGTGATCAAACAAATCAGGATCAATTTGGCGAGATTCTTCTTGGATTAATCGCACAAGCAGTTGAAAAAGGCTTGGATCCAGAAGCAGCCTTAAGAGGCGCCACCAAATCTCTTATAGCTCAGATTCAGGAGCACGAGGCAAGGTAGAATTAACCAAGTATCCATCCATAGATAATCAATAGTTAGGGTGAATTAGTGTCAACGATTAAGTCAGTTCATGCACGAGAAATTTTAGATTCACGCGGAAACCCAACTGTTGAAGTAGAAGTTGAGTTAGATGATAAAACTGTTGGCCGTGCAGCAGTTCCAAGTGGAGCATCAACTGGCGCATTTGAAGCCGCCGAGCTCCGTGATGGTGGATCTAGATACTTAGGTAAGGGCGTTCAGACTGCAGTAAATAATGTTAATAACAAAATTGCACCAGTTGTCATTGGTCTTAATGCGCAGGCGCAAAGAGATCTTGATGTGAAAATGATTGAGTTAGACGGTAGTAAAAATAAATCAAGCTTAGGTGCAAACGCAATACTTGGAGTATCACTTGCTACAGCTCGTGCAGTTGCGTTAAGCAAGAATCAATCACTATTCAAATATCTGGGTGGACAAGAAGCAAAAACACTTCCAGTACCAATGATGAATATTTTGAATGGTGGCGCACATGCTGATACAAATGTTGATATTCAAGAATTTATGATTGCACCAATTGGTGCTGAAAATTTCAAAGAATCAATTCGATGGGGTGCTGAGATTTACCATAGCTTGAAATCTGTTTTAAAAAAGAAAGGCCTTGCAACCAGTATTGGTGATGAAGGTGGCTTTGCTCCAAATCTTGAAAGTAACCGAGCCGCGCTAGATCTAATTTTGGTCGCTATTGAAAGTGCTGGCTTTAAAGCCGGTTCTCAAATTGCACTTGCAATGGATGTGGCTGCAACAGAATTCTTTGCCGATGGTAAGTATAAATTTGAAGGCAAGCAATTAACATCTGATCAGATGATTGATTACTACAGCGAACTAGTTCAAAGCTACCCACTAGTTTCAATTGAAGATCCACTGGATGAAGATGACTGGTCTGGTTGGGCCAAATTAACTGCCAATTTGGGAGAAAAGATCCAAATAGTAGGAGATGATCTTTTTGTAACAAATCCAGAGCGATTACAGCGAGGCATAGATAGCAAAACAGCCAATGCATTGCTAGTTAAGGTAAACCAAATCGGAAGTCTTACTGAGACGATTGATGCAGTTAACTTGGCTCACAAAAATAATTACAAATCGATGATGAGTCATCGTTCTGGTGAAACTGAGGACACAACAATTGCAGATTTAGCAGTTGCTTTAAATTGTGGACAGATAAAGACAGGTGCTCCCGCAAGATCTGAACGAGTTGCAAAATACAATCAATTGCTAAGAATTGAAGAGGAATTAGGTTCTTCTGCAGTTTATGCAGGTCGATTAGCTTTTCCAAGATTTAAGAAATAACTTAGATGGCTAGGCGAAGATTCTTTGCTGCGGGCTTAATTTCAGCCTCACGAAAAAATGTTAAGTCTGGATTGAAAAAAAGAGGGGTTTCTAACCGAGCGCTAATTGTTGGCATAGTCCTGTTTGTTGTAGCAATAACTCTTGCACCACCAATTCAACATTACTTTACGCAGCGCGCTCAGATTAATTCACTAAAAAGTAAAATCACAGACAATCAAGCCATGCTTGAAAAAGCAGCAGCAGAGCTTGCGCAGTGGGATGATCCCGAGTTTGTTGCAAGCCAAGCAAGGTCAAGATTACATTTTGTATTTCCAGGTGAGCGTAGATATATAGTTGTTGGCAATGATGAGATTGTTGATGAAGCAGAACAAACCAAAGTTTCAGGCCAACTTCCAGTAGGACTACCCTGGTACTCAAGATTAATCTCATCAATTACTAGCACTAATGTAAGTAACTAAAATGGTTAATCCCAAACCAGCATTTAAAGCTGAAAAACCATCTGGTGCGGATTTAAAAACTGTTGCTGCTCAACTCGGTAGAGAACCTAGAGATGTCTCAGCGATTGCACATCGCTGTCCATGCGGTGAAGCTGATGTTGTTCAAACGCCGCCACGATTAGCAGATGGCACACCTTTTCCAACTTTTTACTATGCCACTTGCCCAAGACTTACTGGAGCGATTTCAACCTTAGAGAGCTCCGGTTTGATGGCGCAGATGAATGAGCGATTACAAAATGATCCAATACTTGCAGGTGATTATTTAGCGGCTCATGTTGATTATGAGGCAGCTAGAAGTGCATTAGCTAAACAGGAAAATCTAGATGTTCCTGAAATTGATGGAGTAACAGCAGGAGGAATGCCTGATCGAGTTAAATGCTTACACTCCCTTGTTGCCCACTCATTAGCAGCAGGTGAAGGAGTTAATCCACTTGGTGATGAAGCATTAGCAGCACTTGATAATTGGTGGGTTTCTAGACCTTGTAATTTAATTAGTAATTTACTAGATGAGGAGGAGTAGTTGAGTCGAGTTGCAGCTATTGACTGTGGTACTAATTCAATTCGTCTTTTAATTGCAGATATCACCAACGGAAATTTTAAAGAAGTTTTGCGCACAATGGAAATAGTCAGACTCGGCCAAGGCGTTGACCAAAACAAAGCATTTCATCCAGATGCAATAGATCGAACTCTTGCTGCAGTTGAAAAATTTGCAGGACATATTAAAAGTAAGGGTGTTGAGAAAGTAAGATTTTGTGCAACCAGCGCAACCCGTGATGCAAGTAATCGTGAATTGTTTACTGATGGGGTTAAGAAAATTCTTGGTATTGAAGTTGAGGTAATTCCAGGTGAAGAAGAAGCAAGACTTTCATTTATCGGTGCTACCAAGGAGCTATCTCAAAATGATGGTCCATTTTTAGTAGTTGATATTGGGGGTGGATCAACTGAGTTTGTATTTGGAAATGAAAGTGTTGACTCTGCAAAAAGTGTAAATATTGGTTGTGTAAGAATGAGTGAGCGTCACTTGATTGATCAACCACCTTCTATGGCACAAATCAGCCAGGCAATAATTGATATTGATATTGCAATAGCTCAAGCAGCAGCAATTGTTCCTATTTCTGAAGCAAAAACTTTAGTTGCAGTTGCAGGTACTGCAACCACTGTCGCAGCAGCTGCGCTTAAATTAGAACAATATGATCGATACTTAATTCACTTATCAAGAATCTCTGCAACATCGGTTCACCAAGTTGCTGGAATGTTTCAATCATTGGATAAGGATCAAATTGCATCCCTCGGATATATGCACCCTGGCCGAGTGGATGTAATTACATCCGGTGCATTAATTTTATCGAGGATAATGGCTGCGACGGGGTCGAGTGAGTTTGTTGCATCTGAATCTGATATTTTGGATGGAATTGCTTGGTCGCTTTCTAATTGAGCGAAGATTTTGATGGATTTGGCGGCCAAAAAGACAGGTAGATTTACCCCCTGAAGGTTCGCCCCTGTAGCCCAATGGCAGAGGCATGCGACTTAAAATCGCACAAGTGTGGGTTCGACCCCCACCGGGGGCACGCTCATTAGCTGCGAATCTTCAGCAAAGATTAAGTTTAGATCTGGCTTATGCGATGGCTAATGGAATTAAGAGAGATTAATATTTGTTCACTACCTAAGTGACTAACAAAAGTATCCGTTTGTTACTTCTATAGAAGGAGAAGAATGAAAAGCTCAAACCCTGTACTTGGCAAGGCATTTAATCAATCTTCAAATATGCAGGTTGATCAACTGGAGCAAAATTACAACGCTCCTGCCGCCTCATCAATGCGAACAGGTCGCATGACATTAGAAGATGTTGTTGCGAAAACTGGATTTTTATTTGCAATTTTAGTTGTGGTCGGTGCATTTGCTTGGAGTGCAAACCTTGGAATGGGTGCAGTACTACTCGGATTCCTTGGTGGATTTGTTTTAGCAATGGTTATAAGTTTTAGTAAAAACATTAAACCAGGTTTAGTTATTGCCTATGCTGCCCTAGAAGGTTTAGCTCTTGGAACCTTAAGCAGTTATTACGAGTCTTACTACCCAGGAATTGTTAGCCAAGCAGTAATTGGAACAGTTGCAGCATTTGCTGGTGTTTTAGTTATGTATCGAAATGGCACCCTACGTGCAACACCTCAATTCACACGTGCAGTAATTGGCGCGGCCATTGGTTACTTCATCCTTGGACTAGTTTCATTAGTTGCATCATTCTTCGGAGTTGGCCAAGGTTATGGTTTCTACGGTGTTTCAGGTCTTGGATTACTTCTTGCAGTTGCAGGCGTTGCGCTAGCGAGCTTGTTCCTAGTACTTGATTTTGATCAAATTGAAAAAGGTGTAACCGCGGGCGTTCCAGAGAAGGAATCTTGGCGAGCAGCTTTTGGCTTGATGGTCACTGTTGTTTGGCTATACCTAGAGGTACTACGCCTAATTTCAATACTACGTAACGATCGCTAATTAAATAATTACCCAACAGGGGCTGTGAGAAATCACAGCTCCTGTTTATTTTTGTCAGGGATTAATTCATCCTTTAATTGAGAGGCTCTTGTCTCTGGCAAAATTGCAGAAAGAATAATTGCAATTACCCAAATTCCTGCTGAGACTAAAAATGCTACTTGGTAGCTGAATAAATCGGTAAGCAAACCAACTATTACTGGACCAAAAATCATTCCAGCATCTCCTGCCATTTGCCAGGCTGCGATCACCTGACCACCTCGGCCACGAATAATGTCACCAACAACGCTTCCTGGAGCCGTACCAACATATGCACCGCCTAAGCCAAATAGGGCCATAGAAATAACATATAACCAAACGTTGGTAGTAAATGCCAGCATCAGTATTCCAAACAAAACAAAAGCACTACCAAATAACAATGCAGCCTTTCGTCCTTTTTGATCTGAATACTTTCCAGCTTTTAACATGAAAGCTCCTTGAACTAAAGCGCCAATAGTTAATCCAAGGCCAGCAATTGCAGCGGTTGAGTTTAATTTTTCAGTAACAAACAAAGGAAGAATTGAGGATCTCAATCCAAACAAAATCCAGTTGTTAATAAAAGCTAGCATTAAAGCTATTTGATATGGTCTTAATCGAAAAGCCTGTGACAAGGTAGTTTGACCAATCTCACTTGTTGGTGCATCAACTTTCTTGCCCAACCGTTTCTCGCTTAAAAATACTAATGCAATTGTTCCCGCAATAGCTAAAGTTGAAGAGTAAACAAAAAACGGTGCCCGCAAAGATATCGCCGATAAGATTCCACCAAATGCTGGACCTGCGATGCTACCTAGTAAAAAACCACCGTTATAAAGTGATTGTGCCCGGCCTCTAACATCATCGCTAACTGAGCGCATAAGTAATGAACCTGCAGATACCGAGAACATAGATGATCCCAATCCGCCGAGAGATCTAAAGGTTAGAAGCTGTCCATAACTTTGGGACAAGGCAGTAAGCAATGTGAAAAATGAGACCATGAAAAGCCCAAAACCTAGAACTGCACGCTCGCCAAAGCGATCAACTAATTTGCCAGAGATTAAGCCCGAGGAAAAACGCATGATGGCAAAACTTGAAATTATCAAACCGATAGCAGTTTTACTGACACCAAAAGATGAAGCAAAAATTGGTATTGCAGGAATTATTAAACCAAATCCAACTGCTACAAAAAAAGCAACAGCAGAAAGGATTGATACCTCTCGCGGTAATTGCGCGAAAGGATTTCTACCAAGATCTTTTGTTTTTATTTAACCTACCGCCTCACCAGCTGCTTCAGTTCGAGCAGCATGATGTGCTGAACTGCTTTGAAGTGGTTTCTCTTTAAGGAAAAATGCAAGCAAAAATCCGATAAATGTAATGGGCACAGCAGCCAGAAATACCACTTGGAAAGTTTGCGCAAAACTATGCAAAACCGTGTCCCTGATTACGGGCGGCAAAGTAGTAATAATTGAAGTATTAGTCGTAATCAAATCAAGCTTAGAAGTGTCAAACTCTGACAATGATGCTGGATCAGTACTTTGTAATTTCGCAAAATTATCTTGTAAATAGTATGCAATTCGATTACTTAGAATTGTTCCAAAAATTGCTGTACCAAAAGCACCACCTAGTGATCTGAAGAATGTATTTGATGAGGTCGCAATTCCCATATCTTGGAAGTCAACTGAATTCTGAAGTGCAATCACAATGGTCTGCATCGATAAACCAAGTCCTGCGCCAACCAATACTGCGTAGATTGAAAGCACTGCAAAAGAAGTGTCTTCATCTAAGGTAGCCATGAGAAGAAGTCCAATAGTCATAATTGCAGTTCCTAGAATTGGAAATATCTTGTATTTGCCAGTGACAGAAATCTTTTTTCCACTGAAAATTGACATGGAAACTATTCCAATCATTAATGGAATTAACTTTAGTCCGGCCTCAGTTGCCGAGTTACCTTTAACTACCTGTAAGTAAAGGGGCAACATAACAATTGCGCCAAACATTCCGGCACCAATAATAAATCCAAGGGCTGAGGTCAGGGAGAAGGTGTGGTTCTTGAATAATCGAAGTGGCAAAATTGGTTCAACTGCTCGGTTTTCTTGCCATATGAAAGCAAGGGTTAAAAACAATCCGGAGCCAATCACAATCAGAGTTTTTGAATCAGTCCAGCCATCCTCTGGTCCATAAACAGAGACAGCTAGAAGTACTGCGCTCACAGCAAGTACTAGTAGTAATGCACCAAAGTAATCAATCTTATGTTCACGCTTTACTTTAGGAATGTGTAGAACAGCTGAAGTAATAATTAAAGCCAAAATTCCAAATGGCAGATTTATGTAGAAAATCCATCGCCATCCGGTGATGCCTAAAATTGTTGCATGGTCTGAGAAGAACCCACCAAGCAATGGACCGGCAACTGATGAAAGTCCCCAAACTGCACCAAAATAACCCTGATACTTTCCACGCTCTCTTGGAGAGACAATGTCGCCAATAATTACAAATGTCAGTGCCATCAATCCACCAGCACCTAAACCTTGTAGTGCTCTAGTGAAGATTAACTGCGTCATGTTTTGGGATGCGCCAGCAAGAAATGATCCAATTAGAAAAGTTATGATTGCAAACTGAAATACAGGACGTCTGCCATATAGATCTGAGATTTTTCCATATAAAGGTGTTGAAGCAGTTGAAGTTAATAAGTACGCGGTAACAACCCAGGTGTAATGATTTAGACCATTGAAGTCTTCAACAATGTTTTTTAGAGCAGTTGAAACAATTGTCTGATCTAGGGCAGCTAAAAGCATTCCGGTCATCAATCCGCTTAGAACTATAAGGATTTCTTTATGACTAAGGGGGCCACTTTGTTCAACATTAGCTTGATTTACTTTTGATTTATCTTTACCCATAGCCATCTCTATATCCACCCTTTAGTTGATTTTATGTAAAATTCAATGAATTTAACCTAAGGGGAATAGTTTACTCCCTTTATTTGTTAGTATTTACATATGAAGGCAGTTATCGCAGAAAATTTAATTAAAACCTACAACAAAGGTTCTGTTCGAGCACTTGATGGTTTGAATTTAGATGTTGAAGAGGGAACAGTGCTTGGCGTGCTCGGCCCAAATGGTGCTGGTAAAACAACCACTGTAAGAATTTTAGCTACATTACTTTCACCTGATTCAGGTCATGCATCTGTTGCTGGTATTGATGTTTTAAAACATCCAGATGAGGTAAGAAAAATAATTGGTTTATCAGGTCAATACGCAGCTGTTGATGAGACTTTAACTGGCTGGGATAACTTAATTATGTTTGGCCGGCTTTATCATTTAAGTGCAAAGGCGGCGCGAGAGCGCGCAATTGAATTACTTGAACAATTCTCTTTATCTGATGCAGCAAAGCGACCAATCAGAACCTACTCAGGCGGAATGCGTCGCAGATTAGATTTAGCAGCCTCACTGATTATCAGACCAAAGGTTTTATTTTTAGATGAGCCAACAACTGGTTTGGATCCAAGAGGTCGCCAGGATATGTGGGGTGTAATTGATGATCTAGTTAAAGGTGGAGTTACTTTGCTTTTAACAACTCAGTATCTTGAAGAGGCAGATCATTTAGCAGATGAAATTGCAGTAATTGATCATGGAAGAGTTATTGCCCGCGGAACCTCAGATTCATTAAAGAAGCAGGTTGGCGGCGAGCGACTTGAAATAGTAGTTGAGAATGCAAATGTTGCTGCTACCAAAGAAATTGTGGCAAAGGTTAGTGGTTCTGCTGTAAATGTTGATGAAGGCCTTCGACAAATATCAGCCCCAGTAACAACTGGCAGTAAAGCATTAATTGAAGCGGCAAAGATGTTGGATGAGGCAGGAATTCACCCCCTTGATATTGGATTAAAACGTCCATCATTAGATGATGTGTTTCTATCATTGACTGGCCATGTGGCCGAAGAAAAGATTGCTGAAGTTTCAGATGCTACAAGTGGTCGAAAGAAGGGTAAGAAATGATGAATGCAATTTCTGATGCCTTAATTATCACCAAGCGCCAGCTGCTTCAGCTAGCACGAGTACCTGAAGTACTGATCTTTTCAACCATTCAGCCAGTTATGTTTGTTTTGTTGTTCCGATATGTTTTTGGTGGCTCTATTGATACTGGTCAGCCTGGTGGATATGTGCAACTTCTTATGCCAGGAATTTTTGTTCAAACCGTTGCCTTCACACTAGCTGCAACTGCGGTTGGGCTATCTGCTGATATGCAGAAGGGTTTAATTGATCGATTTAGATCATTACCAATTTCTAGATCTGCAGTTGTCTTTGGCAGAACTTTAGGAGATGGTGTTTTAAATATTGTTGTTCTAGTTGTTATGGGAATAACTGGATTTTTAGTTGGATGGCGACCAACCTCTGGCGCACTTAAAATATTTCTTGGTTTCGTATTCTTATTTGTATTTGGATTTGCCATGTCTTGGATCGGGGTTTTGATTGGCCTGTCAGTCCGGGAAGAAAGAGTGGCTCAGAACGTCACCTTTATCGCAGTATTTCCTCTGACATTTTTATCAAATGCTTTTGCTCCAACCACAGGAATGCCAAAACCGTTGCAGTACTTTGCTGAATGGAATCCAGTTTCAACCATGGTGGCTGGTTGCCGTGAGTTATTTGGCCTTAAAAATGAGTTTGGTGCAACCGCTGGATCATTTCCAAGTGAGAACCCATTGTTAATGTCAATAGTTTATATGATTTTAATTATGGCAGTTTTTGTTCCATTAAGCGTTCGTAAATACAATAACGCCTCTAAAAAATAATTAGCTATAAGGTTGAGCTTCTAAGACTGCAACTTGAATTTGCTTGCCAGTTGGCGCGGTGTAAGTAACGGTCTGGCCAACTTTGGCGCCAAGAACTGCAGCACCTAATGGAGATTTCTCTGAGTAAACATCAACATCACCAGATGCAATTTCTCTTGAACCAAGTAGGAATTTAATTTCATCTCCTGCAATATCAACCGTTACTAACATGCCAAGTCCAACAACACCAGATTCACCAACAGGTGGTGTGCCAATGTGTGCATGCTCGAGCATATGTTTAAGTTGGCGGATACGTCCTTCAATTTTTCCTTGTTCTTCTCGGGCTGCGTGGTAGCCACCATTTTCTTTTAAATCTCCCTCAGCGCGCGCAGTCTCAATCTTTTTAATTATTTCAGCACGCAGTGGTCCCTCAAGATCGGCAAGCTCTGCAGCAAGTCGATCTGCTGCTTCTTGGGTTAGCCAGGTTTGGGTTGGTTGATTCATAGTTGGAAAAGGTTACTGGCAACTGGCAATTCCTGCATTTACCGCAGGTAATCGGGTGGTTATTTCAACTGTGCGCAGGTTTGCACCCGGTAGCAGGGATTGCCCAGGCATTACATCCTCAACTTGGCCAACTGTGTTTTTATCAATATCTCTGGCAACTAGTGAGCAACTATGTTGCTTTGATAAATCTCGGACAGTAATTTTGTATGAAATAGAAATACTTTGATCATCAATGACTTCAAAAGAAACTAACTCAGATCTAAGAGCAGGGTTTGCGGCATTAAAACCGCTCCAGATAAACCAGGCTGCAACCAAACTTAGGAAAATCCCAGCATAAATAAAGCGTCGGTTTGAACTTGCTTTTATGCCATACCGCTCTTGCAGGTAGGGATCGGTTAATACTTTGGGATGCATCACACCCTTATTGTAGATCTATTTATGCAATGGTTAAGTAGGCTTATCTCACCAGGTTAAAGAGGAGAGATTATGGATGAGGTAAAAAGCTTTGATATGGGTGTGGCAGGTTCCCTAACCATGATTTTCTTAAGTTTAGCGATGGTTGTTTTGATGGTTAGTTTTTATCGCAGATATAAGAGATTAGTTGACCGTAAAGATCAAGAGTAGTTTTACCCATTATGAAACAAATGCTCAGTCGAGCTGCCACTATTTTAATTTGGCTTTCACTTATTTATGCCTGCTATGAATTAGGTATTTGGCAACTACATCGGGCGCAAGCTTTAAATGTTGCAACGGCGCCAAAGCCAGATCAACCATTAATTGAGTTAAATAAAATCGCCTCACCTGGTATGAATATGCCGATCAAAGCGGTTAACCGAATTGTGTCAGCCGATGGCACTTACTCAACCTCTTACATTGCAAGAGATCAAAAGCTCTCAGAGGATCAGCTTGCAAATTTTGATGTTCGATTATTAAAACTAAGCACAGGACATGCGGTATTGGTAGTGCGAGAGGTTTTAGCGAATGAGTTTGATCTAATTGATCAACCAGTTTCTATTACTGGGCGGCTATACCCACGGCAAAATGTTGATCGTGCATTTGCAAAGCCAGGTGAGCTTTCTCGAATTGATCCTGCTTTAGTAGTTAGTAAGGAAAATCCATTTTTATATGATGGTTACATAATCTTGCAATCAGAAAAGCTAGCAAACTCAAAGGTGAGTGAGTTAACAGATGTGCCAACACCACAAATATCTCAGCGCCTGCCTGGCTTTTATTGGCAACACATCTCCTATGTTGTGGTCTGGTGGTTTATGGGACTTCTACTGTTGATCGCACCAGCCTTTCCGCAATTTAGAGCCAAGGGCGATAAGGTAAATGGCAAGATAAGTAAGGCTAAGAAAGTTGGTGTAAAAAAATGAGGCGAATAACTCTCTTTTTCCGATTCTGGGCTCTTTGGGCCGGGGTTATGTCACTTTTGCTTTGGTTTGTTTATATGCCAGCTAAGTATCTTGTCTCTAGCCCAACCTTTTATGAACAATTCATCTGGATTCCAATTGTGCATGGCTTTACCTATCCAGTTTATTTAGTTGCAGCCCTAATCCTTTGTATGGTTAAGCGAAAGTCCCTTGTTAGCACTGCTCTATTTCTTCTCGCTGGCACCTTGCCAGTCGCCTCGATCTGGATTGAGCGCAGGGTAAAAAGCGGGCAGTGGTAATTAAAGCCTTTACCTAAACTTAATCTTTACCGCTTGCGTGTTGCCACCAATATTTAAGTTTGGTTATTTACCCTTTACCTATCTTCCAAAACCCAAGGCACAATTAAACAGATTGCGATGATAGTAATTGGCTAGTGAATCTATTGTCTTAAAATCAGTAGCAAACCAACCGCAACCTGTCCGCGTGACCTATGTGTTAGACACAAGCGTTTTACTAGCTGACCCAGTGGCATTAAGCAGATTTGCCGAGCATGAGGTGATTATTCCAATCACCGTAATTAGTGAGTTAGAGAGCAAGCGCGATCATCCAGATTTGGGCTACTTCGCCCGGGCTGCCCTACGCGCTCTTGATGATCTGCGGGTTAAAAGCGGCCGGCTTGATCAACCAATCAATATCAATGATGAGGGTGGCTCATTATCAGTTGAGTTAAACCACTCTGACACCTCAAAATTGCCAGCAGGATTTTTGCGAGATGGCACCAATGATTCAAGGATTTTAGCAATTGCTAAAAATCTTATGGCCGATGGCCGCAAAGTTGTATTGGTAACAAAAGATCTGCCATTGCGGGTCAAGGCATCATCTGTTGGAGTTGAAGCGCAGGAGTATCGGGCTGAGTTGGCAAGTACTAGTAGTTACTCTGGAATGGTTGAGGAGAGTGTTGGCTCAACAGTAATTGATTCACTTTATGAGAATGAAAAAATTGTTCATGAGATTGGAAAAAATCACCCTTGTCACACCGGAGTGGTCTTGCACTCTGAAAAGGGCAGTGCCTTAGCAAGAGTCATGCCAGATAAAAGATTGCAGTTGGTAAGGGGAGATCGCTCAGCATTTGGTTTGCATGGGCGAAGTGCTGAACAACGGGTTGCGCTAGATATCTTGCTAGATCCTGAGATTGGAATTGTCTCCCTCGGAGGACGTGCTGGAACTGGTAAAAGTGCCTTGGCATTATCTGCTGGTTTAGAGGCGGTATTAGAAAAGCGATTACATAAAAAAGTAGTTATCTTCCGCCCGCTTTATGCTGTTGGTGGCCAAGAGCTTGGTTACCTACCTGGAACTGAAAATGAAAAGATGTCCCCTTGGGCCCAAGCAGTTTTTGACACCCTAGGTGCTTTGGTTAGCCAACAAGTATTAGATGAGGTGGTGGAGCGGGGATTAATTGAGGTCCTACCGCTGACCCATATAAGAGGTCGCTCCCTTCATGACTCTTTTGTAATTGTTGATGAGGCCCAATCCTTAGAACGAGGGGTCCTACTTACAGTGCTCTCTCGAATTGGCCAAGGCTCCCGGGTTGTCCTAACCCATGACATCGCCCAGCGGGATAACCTGCGGGTGGGCAGGCATGATGGCGTGGTTGCTGTGGTTGAATCCTTAAAGGGTCATCCGCTATTTGCCCACATCACCTTGACTCGAAGTGAGAGATCCCAGATTGCAGCCCTTGTGACTGAGCTGCTTGAGGAGCCAATTAACTTCTCAAACTGATTTTTACCCCTCTTGCGACATATAGGAAAAATCGGACTTTACCCTTTCTGACCTGCGGTTTTACATCTTGTATGACCTGTGAATATAAACATAATCGCGCCACGCGCCTTAATAAAGTTGCCCATGCCAACCCTGGCTGCCACCCTATAAACAGTTCCAAAGGCCTAACAGAGGGCTCTTGGCAGATTAAGGAGGGGTATTTATGAAGGCATCAGCCAACATGACCCATGCGCCGACGGTTCGTCGCGCCTCCTTAACCGCTGCCCTTTTGGCATTTTTCCTTCTGATCGCAGAGCCAGCTTATGCATCAAGCAATCTTCAATTTTCAGTAACCATTCCAATGGTGCAAAGCAATCTCGAGGTGGCAACCCCTGAGGTGCCAGGTGCTGAGTTTGACCCAACCCCATCCCTATTAGAGCTTGATGCAATCAAGACGGTGGATGCGGCATCTATGGCATTGATATCAGTTGCATCTAGAAAGGTTGATCTAGCCCGCCAGCCAGATGGGGCAAGGCAGATCGCAAAAGAGTTAATCGCAGCAAATTACAAATGGTCAGAGAAGCAGTTCACCTGTCTTGATCAACTTTGGACCAAAGAGAGCCATTGGAATTACAAGGCAAGAAACAAAAGCTCAGGAGCTCATGGAATAGCCCAGGCACTTCCTGCTACCAAGATGGAGATTGTTGGAACCGATTGGCGCACCAACCCGGTTACCCAAATTACTTGGGGTCTTAAATATATTGATGAACGATATGAGTATCCATGTGCGGCCTGGAGTAAATCAAAACGGTCAAACTGGTACTAAAAGCTTTTTGTTAGTTAGGTTTTTTACCAATACTTAATGGTTTTCGAGTTTGGGCATAGAAATCATTTCCCTTATCATCAATAATTATAAATGCGGGAAAGTTTTCCACCTCAATCTTCCAGATCGCTTCCATTCCCAACTCTTCATAATCTAAAGCCTCAACCTTTTTTATACAATCTTGCGCAAGTCTGGCTGCAGGTCCACCAATTGAACCTAGATAAAACCCGCCATATCTTTTGCAAGCAGCAGAGACCATCTCAGATCTATTTCCCTTAGCCAACATAATCAGTGAGCCACCGGCAGCTTGGAATTGTTCAACATAGGAATCCATTCGACCAGCAGTGGTTGGTCCAAATGAGCCGGAGGCGTAACCGGCGGGAGTTTTTGCAGGACCTGCGTAATAAACCGCATGGTTTTTGAAGTAATCAGGAAGTGGTTTTCCAGCATCTAATAACTCTTTTAATTTAGCATGGGCTAAATCCCGTGCCACAACCATTGTTCCGGTTAGTAAAACTCTAGTTTTAACTGGATGCTTTGAAAGCTCTTTTCGAATTTGAGCCATTGGTGCAGATAAATCAATGTTGATCTCTGGTCCATCTAAATCCTCATTTGTTGCAGCTGGCAGGAAGTGCGCAGGATCGGTCTCAAGTTTTTCAATAAAGACGCCATCTTTAGTGATCTTGGCCTTTACTTGGCGATCTGCCGAACAGGAAACTGCAATTGCAATTGGCAGCGAGGCACCATGTCGGGGCAGACGCACCACTCGCACATCATGACAAAAATACTTTCCACCAAATTGGGCGCCAATTCCAATATTTTGAGTTAATTTTAAAATCTCTTTCTCTAACTCAAGATCGCGAAAACCATGACCAGTTTTAGCATCTCCTTTGGTTGGAAGTGAATCTAAATATTTAGTGCTGGCAAGCTTTGCAGCTTTGACGGTGTATTCAGCACTTGTGCCACCAATTACCACCACTAAGTGATACGGCGGACAAGCTGAGGTGCCAAGGGATCGAAGTTTTTCATCCAACCAACTCATAAAGGAGGTTGGGTTTAAAACCGCTTTGGTCTCCTGATATAAAAATGATTTGTTTGCACTTCCGCCACCTTTGGCAATAAATAAAAAGTTGTACTCATTTGGATGATCGGTGTCTGAGTAAATCTCAATTTGGGCTGGCAAATTGTTGCCGGTGTTTTTCTCCTCCCAAGTGGTAACTGGGGCAAGTTGGGAGTAGCGAAGATTTAATTTGGTATATGCCTCATAAACTCCTTTAGATATTGAGATCTCATCCTTCTCCTCAGTTAAAACCTGTTGTCCTTTTTTACCCATCACAATTGCAGTGCCAGTGTCCTGACACATTGGTAGTACTCCACCAGCTGAGATGTTGGCATTTTTTAATAAATCAGTTGCAACAAAGCGATCATTAGGAGAGCTTTCTGGATCGGTCAAAATACTTGCTAATTGACCAAGATGCTCACTGCGCAGGTAATGTGAAATGTCATGAAGTGCAACCTGGGTTAAATTATTGATCGCATCCTTTGAGACCTTTAAGAACTCTTTGCCATCGGCGGTGAAGGTGCTCACACCAGCATTTGAAATCAGCCGATACTCGGTTGTATCTGGCCCAATTGGCAGTAAATCCTCGTAGGTGAACTCAGGAGCCATGGGGCTAAATCTACTCACTTCTATGATCAATTAGGATGAGCACATGAGCCAGGTGAGCAAAAAACGAGTATTACTTGCAGCACCTCGTGGCTACTGCGCTGGCGTTGATCGCGCGGTAATTACTGTTGAAAAAGCTTTAGATCTTTATGGTGCTCCGGTTTATGTGAGAAAACAAATTGTTCACAATAAACATGTGGTGCAAACTTTGGAGGCACGGGGTGCAATATTTGTTGATGAAACTGATGAGGTACCAGAGGGAAAGATTGTAGTTTTCTCAGCCCATGGCGTTTCCCCTGCAGTTCATCAAAGTGCAGCAGATCGAAACCTTAAAACAATTGATGCCACCTGCCCATTGGTAACAAAGGTTCACCATGAAGCAAGACGTTTTGCCTCAGATGATTATGACATTTTGTTAATTGGTCATGAGGGCCATGAAGAGGTTGATGGCACAGCAGGAGAGGCACCAGAGAATATTCAATTAGTAGATGGTGTTGAAAGTATCAAAAATATTAAGGTGCGAGATGAGAACAAGGTAGCTTGGCTATCCCAAACCACATTAAGTGTGGATGAAACTCTTGCCACTGTGGCAGAGCTGCGCAAGCGATTTCCAAATTTAATTGATCCACCAAGTGATGACATCTGTTATGCAACTCAAAACCGTCAGGTAGCGATTAAAGAGATAGCACCACAAGCTGATTTAGTTTTGGTAGTCGGCTCCACCAACTCCTCTAACTCAGTTCGATTAGTTGAGGTCTCACTTGAATACGGAGCAAAGGCTGCTTATTTAATTGATTATGCAGCAGAGGCAAAAGATGAGTGGTTAGAGAATGTAAATACTATTGGAGTCAGCAGCGGTGCATCAGTGCCTGAGATATTAGTTAAGGATTTACTAACTTGGTTGGCAGATCGTGGATTTAGTGATGTTGAGACAGTTACTGCCACTGAAGAGCATTTGTTATTTGCAATTCCACCTGAGCTTAGAAAAGATTTAAAAGCTGCTGGCAGGTAATGAGTTATTGCGCTCGCGCTTGAACCAGATAAACCAAGCAACAGCAGCGCCACTTAGTAGGTAAAAGGACACAGAGGCTAGCCCGGCAACTAAATCCACCAACAATTTAGTTGGAGCAAATGATGATTCACCTAAGGTTGGCATTAAAAGAATTGAAGAGAACAATAAAGAAATAGGTGGCGCCACTGCAGTTACATATGCAGTGCCAGATCTTCCTAAGTAAATCGCACCAAAAAAGGCGATCCAGATAGCAAGGCAGGTAATGATGCCGAGTGAGTTTCTAAATAAGATTTCAATTGCTTCAAAGAAGAAGATAACTACAAATTGCAGAATTACCACACCAGGCTTTGTTAAACCCGGTCCTTTGATTGGTGAATTAATTGGCAAATTACTCAATTACTTATCTCCTTCAATCTCTTCGACCTCAATAAAATCATCATCGGGTGAGATCGCCTTTAACTCTCTTACCTCACCAGGTGATTCTGGATACTCAATTGCTAATTTATCTTTATCTCCACTCACACCTAAGTTATGAATTCTTCTCGCCGGACTTAAAACAGTCCGCTCAGCGGTTGGAATTAGATCCTCATAAGCTTTAGTTGTTTGTGAGATCGCTTTGCCAACTGCAACGATTTTGCCATGCAGCAGAGTTATATTCTTTAAGAAGGTGTTGGCAACCTTTTGAATCTCATCGGCGTTATCAGCTAATTTGTTGCGGGTGAAGATATAGCCAATGGTGCGAAGTAGCGCCATCATTGAGGTTGGGGTTGCCACCGTTACATTTAACTTAAATGCTTTTTCTAAGAAGGCTGGATCAATTCGCAACGCTTCAGCAAGTAGGGTTTCAAATGGCACAAACAAAACTACAAAATCTGGTGAGCCAGCAGATTTGTGGTAGCCACGCTTTGCCAATGCCTCAACATGTTTTAATAAATCTTTGGTGTGTGCTTGCAAGTACTCATCCCGCTCACTTTGCACATCAGTACCAAATGCATCTAGGAAGCGATCAAAGGGAAACTTTGAATCAATAAATATTGCACTGCCACCTGGCATCTTTACTGTGATATCTGGAATACCGGATGAGTCAGCATCAGTTGTGGATTTTTGTCTGGTGTACTCATGATTTTCTCTAAGCCCTGCTGATTGCAGTAAAAGTTCTAATTGCGCCTCACCAAATTTTCCACGTGCTTGTGAGTTAGATAAAGCACCAGCTATTTTCTTGGTCTCATCAAAGATTGATTCACTTGCTCTTCGCATCTCATTAATTGTGGTTTCAAGCTTTGCCTCAGCCTCGGTTCTAATCCGATTTGCCTCATTAGATTGCACAGATAATTTCTCAACTGTTGATTTCATTGCAGTTAACTCAGCGGTTAATTTAATTGCATTCTCGGTCTTGCCCCGCTCAGCCTCTAATTGGCGCTTGTAATCATCTAGCAGAGCAGAGTTATCACCACTTGCTTTGCTGCGAAGGGCTTTAATCAAATAGCCAATCACACCACCGGCAGCAAGGCCGATCAGCAGGGTAATGATTGAGGCGGGCATGGGGTTATAGTGGCAGGAATCGGTGACAATCTTGCGTAGGCTTAACCCCTTGTGAGCCTCTCAATCGGAATCGTCGGTCTGCCAAATGTGGGTAAATCCACCCTTTTTAATGCGCTGACTAAAAACAATGTTCTAGCTGCCAACTACCCCTTTGCCACAATCGAACCCAATGTTGGGGTAGTGGGAGTACCAGATGATCGCTTGGCAGTTCTTGCCAAAATATTTAGCTCCGAAAAAATATTGCCAGCTGCTGTCTCCTTTGTTGATATCGCAGGCATTGTTAAGGGTGCATCTGAAGGTGCAGGTCTTGGAAATAAATTCTTAGCAAATATCAGGGAGTCAGATGCAATTTGCCAGGTGATAAGAGTTTTTAAAGATGGTGATGTAGTCCATGTTGATGGCAGTGTTGATCCAAAGAAAGATATGGAAACTATTAATACCGAACTTTGTTTAGCTGATTTACAAACATTAGAAAAAGCAATTCCCAGGCTTGAAAAAGAGGTTCGGACAGTTAAGGAGAAGGTGCCGGTATTAAATGCGGCAAAGGCTGCGGCTGAGATATTAAATAATGGCCAACTACTTCGGGGCAGCAAGGTTGATATTGAGGCGATAGCCGAATTACAACTACTAACAGCAAAACCATTTTTATATGTATTTAATGTTGATGCTGCTGAATTATCAGATAATAAATTACGGGATGAGTTAGCCGCATTGGTAAAGCCTGCAGAGGCGATCTTCTTGGATGCTAAAACTGAGGCTGAGCTTGCTGATTTAGATGAGGCAGATGCGCTGGAATTGCTCAAATCAATCGGATTAACTGAGCCAGGATTAACCACATTAGCAAGAGTTGGATTTAATACATTAGGATTACAGACATATCTGACCGCCGGCCCTAAAGAAGCTAGAGCGTGGACGATTCATAAAGGTGATTCTGCCCCAGCTGCGGCTGGTGTAATTCACACCGATTTTCAAAAAGGATTTATCAAAGCTGAGGTTGTAGCTTTTGATGATTTAGTAGCTGCTGGATCAATGGTGCAAGCCCGCGCCAATGGCAAGGTGCGAATGGAAGGCAAGGATTACATAATGGCCGATGGCGATGTAGTGGAGTTTCGATTCAATGTCTAAAAAACAAGCACACCTAAAAGATCTGCCAGTTAAAAAACGCGACAACCTGCGAAATGTGGCAATCATTGCTCACGTAGATCATGGTAAAACAACTTTGGTAGATGCCATGCTTTGGCAATCTGGCGCATTTGCAGCTCATAAAAAACAAGATGAAGGCCAAGATCGCATGATGGATTCCATGGATCTAGAGCGCGAAAAAGGAATTACAATCTTGGCAAAAAACACCGCAGTAAAGCGCGGGGATACGATTGTAAATATTATTGACACACCAGGACATGCTGATTTCGGTGGTGAGGTTGAACGTGGATTAGAGATGGTTGATGGCGTAATTTTATTAGTTGATGCCTCAGAGGGACCACTGCCACAAACTCGATTTGTTCTTCGCAAAGCGCTGCAAAAAAATCTACCAGTTATTTTAGTAATTAATAAGGTTGACCGACCAGATTCACGTATTGCTGAGGTTGTTGATGAGGCATACGCACTCTTCTTAGATTTAGATGCAAATGAAGATCAGATTGAGTTTCCAATTGTTTATGCATCTGCCAAAGCAGGTAAGGCATCCCTTGATCGACCAGCAGATGGTGGCATGCCAAATAAGGAAAACTTAGATGTTTTATTTGACACAATATTTTCTGCAATTCCAGCACCGGAATATCATGAGGGTGCACCATTGCAGGCACATGTTACAAACTTAGATTCATCTCCATTCCTAGGTCGACTTGCACTTTGTCGAGTTCGAGAAGGTGTTATAAAGAAGGGTCAATCAGTTACTTGGATTAAGACCGATGGTTCAACTGAGCGAGTTAAGGTTTCAGAGCTATTAATTACTGAAGCATTAGAGCGGGTACCAGCGATGGAGGCCCACCCTGGAGACATTATTGCGGTGGCTGGAATTGAGACCATCACATTAGGTGAGACATTAGCTGATTTAGAAAACCCACATGCGCTGCCATTAATTACCGTAGATGAGCCAAGTATTTCGATGACTATTGGTATTAATACCTCACCCCTTGCTGGCAAGAGTGGAAATAAATTAACCGCTCGCCAAGTTAAAGGTCGTCTTGATGCAGAGCTAGTTGGAAATGTGTCCCTTCGAGTTTTAAACACTGATCGCCCAGATACCTGGGAGGTGCAAGGTCGTGGTGAGTTACAACTTGCAGTATTAGTTGAAATTATGAAACGTGAAGGATTTGAGTTAACAGTTGGTAAGCCACAAGTTGTTACCAAGATGGTTGATGGCAAGGTTCATGAGCCGATGGAGCGCTTATCTATTGATGCACCTGAGGAGTACTTAGGTGTGATTACTCAGTTGATGGCACTTCGTAAGGGTCGCATGGAGCAGATGGTTAACCATGGTACAAGTTGGATCCGCCTTGATTACCGTGTTCCTTCCCGAGGTTTGATTGGTTTTAGAACTGAGTTCTTAACTGAAACACGTGGAACTGGATTACTCCACCATGTATTTGATGGTTATGAAGCATGGCATGGTGAGCTGCGCACTCGCTCAACCGGTTCATTAGTTTCAGATCGAATGGGATCAGTTACCAGCTACGCACTTTATGGCACCCAAGATCGTGGTTCCATATTTGTTGAACCAGGTGATGAAGTTTATGAAGGTATGGTAATTGGCGAAAACTCTCGAAGTGAAGATATGGATGTTAACTGCGTACGAGAAAAGAAGTTAACAAATATGCGCGCCTCTGGAACTGATGAATCTGAGCGATTAATTCCGGCCAAGAAATTAAATATGGAAGGTGCTCTTGAGTTTTGTCGTGAAGATGAGTGCGTTGAGGTAACCCCTGCGGTGGTTCGAATCCGAAAGGTTATTTTGGATGGTTCAACTAGAGCTCGACTTACTTCAAAAAATAAGCGAGCAAACGAGAACTCCTAACCAGATTTGGGCAATAACCCCGATTGTCACCGCCTGCTTGTTAAATTAGGCCGTGGCCAGCGTGAAGGATAATTTAGAGCTTAAACTAATTAGATCTACCAGCTTGGCTAAAAACCTTGAGTTAAAGGATTTAACCCCGGCACAATTAGAGGTTGTTAATCATCGCACTTCACAATTATTAGTTTTAGGTCAAGCAGGTAGTGGAAAAACATCCACCTTAATTGCTGCAATTGCCAATCGAATAGCAGCTGGTGAAGATCCAAATAAAATATTGGCACTGACCTATGGCCGGCAATCAGCAAGTAAATTGCGAGATCAGGTAGCTTCGGCAAACCCTACCGCCCACACAGTCGCAGAGCCAATTGCAAGAACCTTTCACTCAATTGCTTTTATGATCTTAAATGATCCAATAAATTTAGAATCATCAGCTGATAAAAAATATGTTTTGCTATCAGGAGCTGAACAAGATGCGCAGATTAGACAGTTACTTGAGTTAGATGCTGCAAATCCTGCCCAAAGTAATTGGCCACAAGATTTAATTCCAGCCCTTACCACCAAAGGTTTTGCTAAAGAGTTACGTGAGTTTATTGGTCGCGCCACAGAGCGAGGCAGCTCACCGGAAGAGTTAAGTAAGTTTGCAAAAAAATATGACCAAAAGTATTGGCCAGCAATATGTCAGTTTTGGGAAAGATATCAAAATGCGATGGCGCTACGAGATGCCACCACCACACACTCTTTTACTCGGGTGGATCCAAGTGAGATTGTGGTTTTGGCAGTTGATAAACTTGAATCAAATCAAAGATTGCTCCAGAAGTATCAAAAACTATTCCAGATTATTTATGTCGATGAGTTTCAAGAATCAGACCGGGCCCAACGTAAATTACTTCAATTACTAAGTGGCCCTGAGCTAGTTATATTTGCAGATCCAGATAGCGCAGTTGGCAGATTTAGAGGGGCAGATCCCGATAACTTAATTTCAGATTTAGAGCAGTTTGGAATAAAGAAGAAAATAACCTTAGATAAAAGATTGCGCCCGGTTGCTTCCCAACAAGTAGCACTTTTAAGTAGTGCAAGTGAGGAAGCAAATTTTATTGCCCACCAATTTAGATCTGCTCACTTAACCTCAAAAATGCCATGGTCACAGATGGCCGTCATTGTTAGATCACCTGGTCCACAAATTACTGCGCTGCAACGGGCCTTTGCGATGAACTCGATTCCAGTTGAAATAGATGCCCAAGCTGCCTCCCTTGGCGATAATCCAGCGATAAAGCCAATCATTACAGTTGCTCAAATTGCACTTGGCCAATTGAAAATAACATCAAGTAATTGGGATGAGATTGAGCTATTACTTAAAAGTGAGTTTGCTGGCGCAGATGCAATATCTATTAGGCAGATGCGAATTGCATTAAGCAAGGCGCAAAAACATAATCCACCTAAAAGCTCAACTGATTTAATTTTAGATCACCTAACCTGCCCAACACCTGATCTGCCTTGGGAGGAGTTAACTAGCTTAAAACGAATTAATGATTTAATTAAAGAGGCGAAAAAAGCTTTAAGTAAATCACCTGATATCTCTGATTTGTTATGGAGTATTTGGAGTAATGGTAAGAATTATGAAGGTGAGTTGATATCTAGAGTTTGGCAACAAACAGCTTTAGCAGGTGGCAATCGCGGGATGATTGCCGATCAAAATCTGGATGCGGTAATTACCTTATTTGAAGTTGCCAGAAGATTTGGTGAACGTCTGCCAGAGGCAAAGCCCTCATTATTTATTGATCAATTATTGGGTGAGAAAATTCTTGCAGACACAATTACCACCACCGCACAACGTGGTGAGGTTGTTCAAGTAATGACTGTTCATTCAGCTAAAGGATTAGAGTGGGAGTTAGTCGCACTTGCCGGAATGCAAGAGGGAAGTTGGCCTAATTTAAAGCAACGTGGCTCTCTCCTTGGTAGTGAGCGATTAGTAGAAATCTTCCGACATGGCATTAGCAATATTGAGCAATTAGATGCGATCTCAGCGGCAGGTTTGATGCAAGATGAGAAGCGATTATTAAATGTTGCCCTAACAAGAGCTAGTAAACAATTATTTGTCACTGCAATTACTGGGGAGGATACGCAGCCATCCTCCTACTTTGAAAAGTTAGCACCACATGAGATTCAGCTTCATCAATCTCAAAGATTAATTACTCAACCTGCATTAGTTGCAGCACTTCGTAGGATTGCAACAGTGTCAGATAAAGAGGATTCACAATTTGCAGCAAGGGCGCTTAAAACCTTGGCAAGTAATGGGGTTAAAGCTGCCGATCCAAAACATTGGGTTGGTGTTAAGCCGGTTTCAACTGATCTGCCAGTTATTTCACCACAAGAGCAGCTTCGTATTTCACCTAGCTCACTTGAATCATTTACTGAGTGTGGTTTGAAATGGATGCTTGAGCAAAGTGGTGGACGAGATGCTGATTCAACTGCGCAGGTTTTAGGTTCGGCAATACATGTGATTGCCGCGCAATTAAAGGATCAACCAACTCTTACCTTGGATGAATTGGAAGGAAAATTAAAGGGTGCTTGGTCATTAATTGATATGAACCAAGGGTGGATAAAAGATTATGAGTACCGAAGAGCTGCTTCAATGCTCAAGAAATTTTATGGCTGGCATTCGGAGAATAAAAACCAATTGATTGGCGTGGAAGAAAAGTTTGAGTTTAAGTTAGGAAGTGCAATTGTCTCTGGCTCAATTGATCGAGTTGAGTTAACTAATGAAGGTAAGTACTACATTGTTGATTTAAAAACTGGTGCCACACCAATCTCCTATGAGGATGCGCAACAAAATAAGCAATTACAAAGCTACCAATTAGCGGTGGTTAATGATGGGTTTAAAAACAAATTAGAGCATCAAGAGGTTGCCGGTGCTGAGTTGATATTTGTCGGTGACTTAAAGGGTAAAGAGGCAAAGGGACGACCGCAAGATAAAGTAAATGAAAAAGTGGTAAGCCAAGAGATTTCAGATATTGCAGTAAAGATGAGTGATAAAAACTTTGTGGCGGTAATTAATGATCGCTGTCGATCCTGCGCAGTAAAAACTTCTTGTCCAATTCAACCAGCTGGTAAGTCGGTGATTGAGCAATGAGTATGAAATATTCAGCTGTTGAGATCGCAAATAAAATTGCAGCAGTTGATCCAACATTTAAAATTCCAACTGATGAGCAAATTCCGATTATCCAGGCCCCACTTGCCCCTGCTGTTGTAATTGCAGGTGCGGGCTCAGGTAAGACTGAAACTATGAGTCAGCGGGTTTTGTATCTAGTTGCAAACTCAATCATCACGCCAAATCAAGTGCTTGGACTAACCTTTACTAGAAAAGCATCTGGTGAATTATCTAAACGAATCAAGTTTCGACTGCGCCAATTAAAAATGGCTGGATTATTGCCAGATCACCTTGATGAATCTGAATTAACTGTCTCTACTTACCACTCCTATGCTGGAAAAGTTTTAGCAGACCATGCAATTCGAATCGGCATTGATGCAGATGCTGATCCAATTGGAGAGGCAGCGGCTTGGCAGATTGCCTTTGAAGAGGTCTCTAGGTTTTCAACAGGTGATCTTCCGATTAATGGTTCCACCAACTCAGTGGTGCAAGAGGTAATGGATTTATCAACACAGCTTGCCGAAAATGATCGAAGTGCTACGGAAATTATTGATTACACCGAAAAGTTGCTCAACCAATTATCAAGTTTTACTGATCGACAAACAGTGACAGTTCTTGAGTTTAAAGAGGAGTTACAGCAGCGGCTTGCAATCTTGCCAATTGTTGATTCATTTGATCGAAGAAGAAGAGAGCAAGGCTTACTAACCTTTAATGATCACATGTCTATCGCGGCAAGATTGGTAAGTGAAAGCAAAGCAAGTAAAAGTGATGATATTGGCAAAATTGAAAGAGGAAAATACAAGGTTGTTTTATTGGATGAGTATCAAGATACATCCTTTAACCAGATCAAGTTCTTATCTAATTTATATGGAGACAATCATCCAGTTACTGCAGTTGGTGATCCAAATCAGGCAATTTATGGTTGGCGAAGTGCTAGTTCTGAAACCTTAGACACATTCTCTCAATCATTTAATAGCAAGGCGCTAAGGTATGAATTGCTAACTACTTGGCGAAATGATCATGCAGTATTAGATCTTGCTAATGTAGTAATTGATCAGATTTCAACTCAAAAACAGATATCCAAATTAGCAGCAAGGCCAAATGCAAAAACTGGTGAGGTAATTTGCGCAGTTTATGAAACTGCAGTGCAAGAGGCGGATGAGATCGCCAGTTACTTTGCGAAATACTGGTTTGATAAAGATAGAGAAAAACTTACCGATGATAAGAAATCTACCTTTGCAGTGTTGGTTAGAAGCAGATCACAAATAGATTTAATTCAAACTGCATTTTCAGGGCTAAATATTCCAACTGATGTTGTTGGAGTTGGTGGCCTTATTAGCACGCCAGAGGTGGCAGATATTATTGCCTTACTTCGCACACTTACAATGCCTGAGTCTGGTACTGCACTGATGCGACTTTTAACCGGGCCACACTTAAATCTTGGCGCCAAGGACTTAATGGCGTTGGGTAGCTTTACTAAAGCTTTTGCTCGTGCAAATGATTACTCACGGGGTGCTCAGTTAAAGCAAGCACTTGAAGAAAATATTGAGCTAATCGCAACAGCAGATGAGTTTGCTGCCGGATCAATTATTGAATCCTTGGAGCAGTTATTAATACTTTCGCCAAAGGAGCTAAAAACTTATCTTTCAACTCCAAACTTTTCCGATGAGGGGCTAGCTCGGCTTAGACAATTTGCACTTTCACTTCGCTCTTTACGGAGAAATTTAAATGGCTCAATCACAGAGGCAATTACAGAGGTGGCAGAGTTTTTATCCCTAGATACAGAGGTTTTGGTAAGAGATGGCTGGCAAACTGGCAGAAGAAATATTGATCGCTTCTTAGATGAGGCTGCAAAGTTTCAAAAAAATGGTGGCAGCTTATTCAATTTCTTGCAGTGGTTAAAGATTGCCCAAGATGCCGAGGGTGGATTAAAGCCGGCTGAGGTGGATGTTAGAAGTGATGCGGTTCAGATATTGACCATTCATGCTGCAAAGGGTGCTGAGTGGGATTTTGTGGCAATTCCAGGACTTGCAGATCGAAACTTTCCAAATATTGGCAAGAAGTCAGATAACTGGGTTAGTAATGCCGGCAGTATTCCAGTGAGTATGCGGGGAGATTCTGAGCAGCTACCAAGTATTAATTTTGAGAATTTTTCAACAAATAAGAATCTAAAGGATGGAATTGAAAACTTTGAAGATCAATGGAAGGGGCGAAAAGCTGTTGAAGAGATGCGTCTTGCCTATGTTGCAATCACCAGAGCAAAGCATGGATTAATCTGCACCACTTCTCACTTTAGAAATGGTGAAAATGCAGTTGCACCAAGCAGACTCTTTGAAATTTTTGCAAATGCACTTGTAAATATCGCAGGTGGAAAAGTTGAGCTGGCAGAAACTGCCCCAGATGGACGAAACCCAATGAAAGAGAATCCGGTAACTGGCAATTGGCCAAAGCAAAGTAAAGAGGTGTTACGAGTACGTGAGGTTGCACAGCTAGTTGAAAAGTCCGAGCCCTACTCACAAGCTGAGGTGGAAGCTTTGATTAACAATTCAAGTGATAGTGAAAAAGCAGGCTTATTAACTGATTTAAAGATGATCATAAATGAGATTAAGAATAAAACTTTGCATCAAAGCATTGTTTTGCCAACCCGGCTTTCAGTTTCAACCTTGCTATATCTTGCAAACGATCCGAAGGAGTTAGCTCTTAGATTAAGAAGACCTATGCCAAATCACATAGATAAATATGCAAGAAGAGGAACCGAGTTCCATCTTTGGCTTGAGAATCACTTCAAACATCCATCTCTGATCTCTATGGATGATTTGTTTAATCAGAACTCGATTTCTCCTGTTGAAGAAGATGCACCATTGGATAAATTACAGAGCGCTTGGCTTTCAAGTAAATGGGCGAATTTAAATCCAGTAGATGTTGAGGTTGGCTTTGAAACCATGATCGATACCACTTTAATCAGAGGAAGAATTGATGCGGTATATAAGTTAGATAATGATCATTATGAGGTCGTGGACTGGAAAACGGGCAAGGTTAAATCTGGTGAGGATTTAGTAAATGCCTCTATTCAGTTAGCCATGTATCGATTGGCCTATGCAAAGCTAAAAAATCTACCAATTGAAAAGATCAGCGCCGCATTTCATTATGTTCTAGAAGATCAAACGGTAAGACCTGCCGATATTTTGGATGAAAATGATTTGATCAAGTTAGTAACTCAAATTCCTATTCAACTTTGAAGTTCAACCCCGATAGGAATATGGTCTGAGATTTCAAGAAAAGTAGAGTCAAGAGTTTGGTATTTAAATGTTGGGTTACTTGCAACTGTCTTTTTCCTCGCCATTAGATAATCAAATTGTATTTTTGGTTTCCAACTTGGGTAGGTGGCTTGAGAAACTAAAGATTGATAACCGCTTAGCTTTGTTGGAAGATTCCCAGGCAAATTTAGATCGCCTGTTAGGATTGAAAATCCGGGAAGTTTTTTTAGATAAGCAGATAGTTTGTGTAATTGGAAGATATTGACCCCTGGTACAAATGAGAGATGAGTAGTTGCGATTGTAAATCCATTTTCTAACTCAGCAATTAAGGCAACTCTTGGTTCATCCTTTACGTAGATAAACCTAACTCCCTTGCCACTATCACTTGGAATTAGCAAGGGCATGCCTATCCAAGATCTTCCCAGCCTTTTTACATATAGCTTTTTAATTCTCTGATTTGTGGCAAGTGCTATGCCGTAACTTGATTCAGGATTTTTTAGATCAGATCTTTCGGTAATAATTGATTTATTAAGATCTTTAACCTTTTTCCATTTCTCACCTGGTGTACCAATCAAAGTTGGTAGATAGGCCCAGTATTTTAAATTCATACTTTGCGCGATCAATTGAGTTTGATTAATTTGCGCAGATCTGGTTTGAGAAAAATCTACCTCTTGCAGTGCAATAAAATCTGGTTGATATTTTTTTGCCACACTTTCTGCGGCATTTTTTAAATCCACCTGCCAATCTTGCGTTGCAGTTGGTGGGATCTTCTGGCCATGCAAAAGATTCCAGGAGATCACTCTCATTTTTTGAGCGGGGGCGACAACCATGACGACAGGCTAGTAGGGTCGGGCGGTGATGGCGCCTAATAAACCACTAAGACTGCCGCTAGCGGTGGCTGAGGTAGATCGTGCTGCCCATTTGCGAAGTGATGAGAGTTATTTAACCTCATCCTGGCCAACCGCCCAGGTGCTGATATTTACCGATGAAAAATTTGCAACTAAAGATGATCAATTATTTTATGAGTCAGGTGCATCCCTTGGTCAATATCAAGATCAAAATGATTACTTCTTAGGAACTAAGGATTCAAAAGCTTATTTTGTTAGAGATCTGCAAAGTGGTGAGATTGCTGGATTAGATTTTAAAACCTTGCGCCAGATTGGTGCCTCCTTATCTCCAACTGACATAGGCCTTGCTGTTCATGCCCAAGCCTTAGCTAATTGGCATACAAAACATCCAAGATGTTCACAATGTGGTTCGCCCACCAAGGTGGCTTTAGCAGGTGCGGTTAGAAGATGCGAAGCAGATCAAAGCGAGCATTACCCAAGAACTGATGGGGCAATAATTGTTTTAGTTAAAGATAATCAAAATCGAATCTTGTTGGGCCGTCAAAAAGTTTGGCCACAGAATAGGTTTTCAACCTTTGCTGGCTTTGTTGAGCCAGGTGAATCTTTTGAGAATTGCTTAAGACGAGAGGTTATGGAGGAGGCTGGTGTTGATATTTCTGAGATTAATTATCTTGGCTCCCAACCATGGCCATTTCCAGCATCATTAATGATTGCATTTGAAGCGTTAACTTCTACACCTGAGAAAGCAAGACCAGATGGTGAAGAGATTGAGGAGATTCGTTGGTTTACTAGAGCGCAAATGAAAAGTGCGATTGAGGATAAATCTTTGATTCTGCCATTGGAAATTAGTGTGGCAAGACAAATGATTAAGGCTTGGTATGGCGAAGGTGCTGATACTGAACTTGTGGGCAATGAATCATGGCGATAGACAATGCTGCAATATTGGCAGAGCTAGATGCGGATCAATTAGCAGTTGTAAAAGCAATAACTGGCCCAGTTTGTGTAATTGCCGGGGCGGGAACTGGTAAAACTAGAGTAATCACCAATCGAATTGCATACGCAATCAATTCTGGTGTTACCGATCCAACCAAGGTATTAGCACTTACCTTCACCGCTAAAGCAGCAGGTGAGATGCGAGCACGATTGCGCGCACTTGGTATTCCAAATGCAACTGCTAGAACATTTCACTCAGCTGCCCTAAAACAACTTCTCTATTTTTGGCCATACTCATTTGGTGGGCAATTTCCTTCCTTACTAACCACGAAATCTGGCTTTATTAGCCAAGCAATTACTAGGGCCGAGGTGGCAATTCCAGCACAGGTAAATGCGCTGCGGGAGATTGCAAGTGAAATTGAATGGGCAAAGGTTTTGGAGATTTCACCAGATAATTATCAGGAGCAAGCAGTTGCAAATAATCGAATTGTGAAACTGCCAAATAGCAAAGGCGAGAGTGAAAATTTATCAATGATCGCTCAAGTATATGAAGCGTATGAATCATTGAAAAAGCAGGAGCGAAGTTTAGATTTTGAAGATGTTTTGCTTCTGACTGTTGGAATGTTGGAGGAGGATCGCAGCGTTAGAGAGCGCGTGCAGGATCAGTATCGATACTTCACAGTTGATGAGTACCAGGATGTTTCCCCACTTCAGCAAAGATTGTTAAATCTTTGGCTTGGAAATCGCCAGGAGATATGTGTAGTTGGCGATGCTGCTCAGACTATTTACTCATTTGCCGGTGCAACCTCAAACTTCCTGCTGAATTTTCAAAATAGATTTCCAAATGCCCAGCAATTTAGATTATCTAGAGGTTATCGATCCACTCCAGAGATTATCAATACCGCCAATGCGATTTTAAGAGCGGCAAATCTGGTCTCAGATCATGGCTCTGAATTGCAATCGGCAAATGCCCATGGTGAAAAACCTACTGTGAATGGATTTAACACCTCAGCTGATGAAATTTCATATGTAGTCGGTGAGGTAGTGAAGAGTATTTCGCAAGGAGTTGATTCCTCAGATATTGCGATTTTGGCAAGAACTAATGCTCAATTGGATCAGGTAAAAGCTGCTTTGAATAATTCCCAGATTCCAAGCCAGATTAGAAGCGGTGAGAGATTTTTTGATCGAACCGATGTTAGAGATGTAATGCGAACTATTCGAAGTGCATCGGTTCTGCCATCTGAAGGTGGTGATTGGTATGAGGATTTAGTGGCTGTGCTTAGACCATTTGGGGATGCAGATTTTGTGGTTGCATTTTTGCGGTTGGCAAAAAGTATTCAAGAAAATGGTGGCAAGAATATGAGAGCTTTCTTGCGTGAGATAGAAGATCGAGCAGAACAAAATAATCCACCAACCTTGCCAGGGGTTACTTTGGCAACCTTGCATGCAGCCAAAGGATTGGAGTGGAATCACCTATTTTTAATTGGGGTTTCAGATGGCGTATTACCAATGGGTAATGATTTAAATGAAGAAAGACGGTTGTTTTATGTTGGGGTCACTCGGGCAAAGGAGAGGATTCAAATCACCTACGCCGGTAAACCCAGCCTATTTCTTGCTCAATTTAATTAAGTTGCATCCAGCGGTGCTCATGCTTTACTCTTGCCGAATGGCAAAACTAGTTAATTCAACAACAGTGGTTGCACCTATTGCAGCTGCTGCTAATTGGTATGCCACAACACCGGTCTCAGCGAAATCTTCATATCGCTCAGATTGGACAAATAAGCGCTCTAATAAGGGTTTTTATACCTTTACATCAGATCGCACCCCTGGGAGCTATATCGGCTAAACCGAGATAGAAGCCAAGGGGCCCGCGAATCTAATGATTCGNGGCCCTTTTTCTTTTCTCTAATAGCTCTCAAATAAATCGCCAGCCAACTGGCAAATATAAAAAGAAAAAACCAAAGCAAGATAATCGAAAGGAAAGGTGAGAACGATGACCGTTCTCTTCAGCGAACTACTCGTACCAGGTTGGGCACAAGGCCCAACTGCCAAAATTGGATTAGGTGATGTCACCTGGGCATTTGAGGATGCTCCAGTTATCTCCTATACCGATTACAGCTCAAACACCACATCGGTATTTGGTGCAAAAAAGAGTGACCAGGGCAAGGTTGGGTATAAGCGCGCTGATAATCCTTTCGCACCAGAGTTGAATTCGGCCCCACAGGTTTTAAGCCTGCCCTGCCATGCATCTGATCCAGAGCTGTTCTTCAATGAAGAAAGCGCTGCGATTACACAGGCTAAGGCGCTATGTGGTGGTTGCCCAGTAAAGGCTAAGTGTCTTGCTGGCGCCCTCTCTCGCGCTGAACCATGCGGAGTATGGGGAGGTGAGTTATTTGATGATGGTCAGATAATTCAAAGCAAGCGCAGCCCAGGAAGGCCAGCAAAGATTGCGCAGGCAAGTTAATTTCAAAAGTTAAAACAAATGTTAACTAGAAAGGGTTAACAAAAAAGGGCGGGATTGGTATTTCACCAATCCCGCCCTTTACTTTAATTACTTACTTTAATTAAGCCTTACCAAGAATACGATTTACCTTTGTGCCACAAACTGGGCAGATTCCTTGTGCCATTCGACGACCAGAATCAGAGACCTTCACATGTCCTTCAAAGGAGCGCTTCTCTTTGCACTTAACGCAGTAAGCCTCACCCTTGTACTCTTCAGCCATTTTCTTCCTCCATCCGCCGCACTCTTGGGGATCATGCAGGGGATTTCCCGCATGCGAGTACGAATGACTCCACCATACCCTTCAAGCCAGGCTCAATCGGGGTTTTCCACGCTTAAAATCAGGAATATTAAGAAAGAATGAGAAAAAAAGGGGTAAAACTAGATATTTACCGCTGGAATCACACCTGATCCACCACTTTGGCTGCCCAGTTCAAATCCTTCCAAAAACGCTTCGCACTTTTGTTGATCGGTAAATCTATTTAAATAATTATAAAAATCTTGATCATGTCCTGGAATCTTCAAATGAATTAGCTCATGAAAGATTATGTAATTCAATACATAGATTGGAGCGCCAACTAATCGATCTGAGATTCGAATTGTTCGATCCACTGTGGTGCAAGAGCCCCACCGCTCACTCATACTGCGCCAATTAATACTTGCTGGCTGAACATCAAAATCTGGCAGATACTCCAACATCAATTCAGTACCCATTTGCAAAAGCTGAAGATCGGATTTGCGGGATCTGCTCTCTCTACGTAAAACCATTGAGATCATCTCTGGAATAATTTCAATCTCCTGGCGCCTACTCATCTTGGCAGGGATATGAATCTCAATCACACCACCTTGGCGGAAGGCAGAGATGCTTCTGCGCCTTCTCTCTTTGCGGATTACCCGATATGCCGGCAGATCAGAGGGCAGTGAGGGAAGCTGGCCAATTTTTTGGCGCTTGCTTATGTGCGGGGTGGCCTGAAGCTCTGCAAAGAGGAGCTCTTGCTCAAAGTTATCCACTTCTACCTCTTCTTATCCACCATATTTGCCGACATCTCCACAGGTTAATCCACAGAGCACCCGCCAATTTTACGCAACCATTCTCAATTAGCACCTGCAGCCATACCGAAACTTAATTCTGATTTTTATTAAGCGTAGGAAGTAAGCCAAATTGACAAATAATGATGAAAAAATAATTTTTAAAACACGCTTTTAAGTTGATTCTCACCTTTTATTGCCATAGGTTTGCGCTACGAAGTCCCCGGATAACCGTTTCATATCTGCAAGGGGAAGGCAGATAAGAAATTGTGCGCCCGGGGATTTCGCTATTTAAATTACTTTTTTAAATTAGGCCAGAGAGATCATCTGGCACAGTTACGCTATCTAAAAATGCTTTAACATCAGATAGATCATCAGGCATGGGTANAAATGCTGGATCCTCCCAGCAACGATCCCTACCTTCAGCACCTCTTAAGAGCTTAACCTCATTCCAAAATGCACTTGCCTCTCGCATTTTTCTTGGCGAAACCTCAAGCCCTAAAAGATTGGCAAATAATGTTTGCATTGGTGCATTTGTCACCCGCCGGCGACGTGAGTTTTCAATTAAAGCATTGAAAGAGGGGATGCGCTCGCTAGCAACTTGGGTAATTACATGATCAATCCAACCTTCAATTAACGCCAAGGTCATTTCAAGTTTTACTAAAGCCATCTCCTGCGCAGGTGTTTGTTGGGGAGTAAATAGACCTGCGTTAAGTGCAATATTTATTGCCTGCGGATTATTCATATCTACCTCACCATTTGCCATAGCCTCTTCAGCTTGTCTAGTAATGGCATCAACATCAATAGTTATGCCCTGGCCATATGAGGTAATTAAATTAGTTATATAGCTTTGCAGCCATTCAGCATTAGCAAATAATCGGGCTGCAGCACTTTCCCGTAGAGCAAGATAAATCGCTACCTGATCTGAATCTATGCCAAGCCCCTCAGACCACTCAGTAATGTTTTGTGGGATTAAATGGGAGCCAGAATCAGATTTTAAAAGCGGAATTGCAACATCATTTGCACCGGTAATTGAGTTTGCTAGCAACCCAACACCCTGACCAAGTTGAGTTGTAATTAATGTACCCATAAATCCCCGTAGGAGTTTGGCTAGCATTAATTTCATCGCCTCTTGTTGGGCCGGGCTCTGCTCACCCTCCTGCATAAACTCAACTGGCAAGCTGGTGGTGGCATTTGTAACAACATTGCTCAAAGCATCTGCCATGCCAAGGGCCAATGGCTCAATAATTTTTTGCCAGCTAACTACAGTTTCTTCAACCCAATCCCGTTTTGACCAGGCACCTTGGCTTGGCAGCACAGAGGCTGGAAAGAGAATTTCAGAATCTAGCCAGGTATTTGCCAGAGCAAGTGATTGATTGAATTTTTCTTGGTCACCAGTTCCAACTGGTAAGTCACCCTTTGCCGAAGTCAATTTTTTAGCAATCTCTCGCAAGTTACTTGCTGAAATTAGATTTTGATCAGAGGTTGAATTTGTTGATTGCATAGTTTCAAAAAAAGATTTAGCACTTTCCAATGCACCAGAGTCAATTCCCATTTCTGAGAATTTCTTTAGCAGCGCGTCAAAGTCAGGTTGTCCCTCATTTGGTAAAAAGCCAAATCCCATTTTGCTGCACTCACCCTCTGCCTATGACTGAAAGATAACTGATTTAGATGGAACAATAATGCCACCGATTTTCTTCCCCGCTGATTAGGATGGGGTTATGAGTTCAAGCTCCGCCTCGGCCCTGATTTGGTGGCTGATCCCAATCGTGGCTGTCTTTGGGGCGATTATTTATGGGGTTTGGATTACTAAATACAAGAGCAAGTTTGATAATCAAACTAATCGATCTGTTAATAACTTCAAGAAGTTTCAAAATACATTTAAGTATAAAAAATAATTGAAGAGTTTGATTTAGATGAGATCACTTTTGCCTGTTCGTGGGAATCTACCAGGACCTTCAAAGATCGCACTGGCGCTGTTAATACTTGGTGCCTTTTTTCTACCAGCACCATTTGTGATGCTCTCACCTGGAACCCCACAAAATATTTTAGGAGAAGCAATAAAAATATCTGGAACGCAAATTTATCCAACCTCGGGTAAGTTGTCGGTAACTTCAGTAATGGTTACAGATCCAGACTCATACATAACGGGCTTTGATATTTTGTATGGCTGGATTGATAAGAGTCGGGCAATACTTCCACGCGAGGAGGTTTACCCAGATGGTGAAACATCAGCTGACGCAGCACGAGAAGGTGCTGCTGAGATGAATAGCTCTCAGATAAATGCAACTGCAGCCGCTCTTTCCTACCTTGGCATCCAGAGCCCTTCTAAATTGGTAATTGTTGATGTTAATAAGGAATCTAAAGGTTTTAAAGTCATCCTTCCTGGTGATCAGATTTTGAGCATTGACGATAAGAGCTTTTTGAAAACAACTGAACTAATTAATTATTTGGGTGAGAAAAAACCAAATGATGTTGTCAGAGTTAAATTCTTAAGGGCTGGTGTAGAGATAATTAAGGACATTGAGCTCTCAGCACGTGATGATGGCTCGGCATATATTGGGGTAAACATTCAACAACAATTTGATTTTCCATTTGATGTAAAAATAAAGCTAGAAGAGACCGGTGGCCCAAGTGGTGGCTTGATCTTTGCATTAGGTGTAATTGAGAAGTTAACTACAGAGGATTTAGTTAAGAATAGAAACATTGCCGGAACTGGAACTATTACAACAGATGGCAGAGTTGGACCGATTGGAGGAATTGCTGAGAAGTTAATCGGGGCCCAAAAAGCGGGAGTTGAAATATTTTTTACACCCACCAAAAACTGTGAGGATATTAAAAACCTTGATCAGTTCGAAAAGGCCAAAGGGGGCAAGACGATGAAAATTGTGCCGGTGGCCACACTGGCAGAGGCAGTTTCAGTATTAAAACTACCTGAGAATGCATCCTTTCCAAGGTGTAAAAGCTATGCCTAGGAGTAGATAAGATCTGCGCATGAGTAATTCAGGTTTTGGTGGTGGCGGGTTTAACCGTAATAACAATCCATTTGGTGGCAGCGGCTTTGGTGGAAATTTTCCAAATCCATTTGCTAATCGAAGTGGTGGTCGCAGAAGAATTTCGCCACTAACAATTACCTTTATCGTTCTATTTGTTTTATCAAGTATTTTAATTTCCTTAAGTGGTTTCTATGCTGACCTGCTCTGGTTCCGATCAGTTGGGTTTGTCGATGTTTGGCAAACCTCTTTATTTACCAAAATATCTTTGTTTATCGGATTTGGCCTGGCTACAGCCGCCATCATCTCTTTAAATATTTATCTAGCCTTCCGTAAGCGTCCAGTTTATGTACCAGTTTCAGTAGAAGCTGATAATTTAGAAAGATATCGGGCACAGTTAGAGCCGATTCGTCGCCTTGCTAGCATCGGAATTTTCTTAGTTATTTTCTATTTCGCAGGAACAGCTGGAACTAGATTTTGGCAACAATGGCTACTATTTAGAAATTCAACAGATTTTGGTCAAGTTGACCCACAATTTGGATTAGACATCTCATTCTTTGCATTCAAACTTCCGATGTATCAAGCCTTAATTGGTTGGGGTATTTCAACCATCGTTCTAGCCATCATTGCAGCAGCAGCTGTTCACTATATTTATGGTGGAATTAGAACTCAGGTTAAAGAAGAGCGAACAACAGTTGCTGCAAGAGTTCAACTTTCAATCTTGCTGGGATTACTTGTCTTACTAAAGGCAGTTGCCTATTGGTTTGATCGATATGCATTAACGCTAAAAGAGGGAAGATTGATTACAGGTCTTACCTATAGTGATGTGAACGCACTGCTACCAGCTAAATCAATCTTGGCAGCGATCGCTGTGATCTGCTCACTTCTATTTTTTGCAAACATAATCAGAAAATCTTGGTTGCTTCCAACCGCAGGTGTTGCTCTTATGGTGATTGCATCAGTATTAATTGCCGGTGTTTATCCAGCTGCAATTCAACAATTTCAGGTAAAGCCTTCAGAGTCCACAAAAGAAGCACCATTTATTCAACGCAATATTGATGCCACAAGAGATGCATATGGCTTATCAAAGGTTGAAGTAACTGATTACCAAGCAACGGTTACAACCTCTGCCGGCCAGTTAGCAAATGATGCAGCAACAATTGCAAATATTCGCTTGATGGATCCAAATGTATTGTCAGCAACATTTCGCCAGCTACAGCAAATTAAGCCTTACTACGCATTTGCTGACTCACTTGATATTGATCGATACAAAATTGATGGAAAAGAGCGAGATGTTGTAGTTGCTGTTCGCGAATTAAATATTGATGGAAACCCATCTAGAAACTGGATCAATGATCACTTGGTCTATACCCATGGATTTGGAATGGTTGGAGCATTTGGAAATACAGTAGATGCTGATGGAAAGCCAACATTTACAGTTGGCGATATTCCACCAACTAAAGGCCTAGGCGAATTCCAACCAAGAGTTTATTTTGGAGAGAATGTTCCTGATTACTCAATTATTGGTGGCCCAGCTGCTAGTAATCCAGTAGAGCTGGATTATCCAGATGACAACTCACCTAACGGTCAAAAGAATTACACATATACCGGTAAGGGTGGTGTGCCAATGGGCTCACTCTTTACCCGCCTACTTTTTGCGATCAAGTATCAAGAGCAAAGAATTGTGCTCTCTAACTTAATAAATTCAGAGTCAAAGATTTTGTTTAACCGAAATCCTCGTGAGCGCGTTGCAAAGGTTGCGCCATGGCTAACAATTGATGGCGATCCATATCCTGCAATTATTGATGGAAAAATCCTTTGGATTATTGATGGCTATACAACAAGTGCTGGATACCCAAACTCAAGAGTTGTTAACCTTGCAAATACAGGGGATGCGCTAACTAGTCGATCAAATGCTGTTTCTTCCCTAGATGATAGAAATGTTAACTACATTCGTAACTCTGTAAAGGCAACAGTTGATGCTTACGATGGCACTGTTTCACTTTATCAATGGGATGACAAAGATCCAGTGTTGTCTACCTGGAGCAAAGCTTTTCCTGGAAGTGTTAAACCAAGAAGTGAGATTTCAGCTGATCTACTAGCTCACATTAGATATCCAGAGGATATGTTTAGAGTGCAGCGAGATATTTTAAGTGCTTACCATGTGACTACCGCTGATGCATTTTATGGCGGACAAGATTTCTGGCGCGTACCGCTAGATCCATCTAGCTTTGGTGCTAACTCTGCAAACCAACCTCCTTATTACTTGACTATGCAAATACCTGGACAAAGTAAGCCAACCTTCTCGCTATACACTCCATTTGTACCAAGAGGTGGAAGAGAAAACTTGACTGCGTTAGCTGTTGTAAATTCTGATGCGGGCGATGAGTATGGAAAGATCACAGTTTTGCAACTGCCTCGATCTACAAATATTGCAGGTCCTTCTCAGGTTTCATCTAACTTTGAGGCCAAGCCAGAGGTTGCAACATCACTTTCATTACTTCGCCAAGGTGGATCTGATGTGGTGCTAGGTAACTTGCTTACTCTGCCAGTTGGTAAGGGTCTGCTTTATGTTCAACCTGTTTATGTCAGAGCAACTGGAAACACAGCTGCTTATCCATTACTACAAAAAGTTTTGGTTTCATTTGGTGATCAAATTGGATTTAGCGAAACCTTGCAAGGAGCGTTGGATCAAGTATTTGGTGGCAACTCTGGAACAACTGTTTCAGATAACCAACAATCAACCTCAACACCAGGTGGTGCTGGCACAAGCCAAGCTATTAGAGCAGCGATTTCATCATTGCAATCTGCCTATGCAGATCTTGAAGCGGCACAAAAACGTTTAGATGGTGCTGCCGAAGATAGAGCTAGAGCAAGAGTTAAAGCAGCAATTGCAGCATTAATCTCTGCGCAAAATAGATAACAAAATCATTTATTTGGGTTAAATGCCCATCTACTCTAAGATTTAATCACCGACGCGGGGTGGAGCAGCTCGGTAGCTCGCTGGGCTCATAACCCAGAGGTCGTAGGTTCAAATCCTGCCCCCGCTACCAACTTTTATTTAATACGTAAGCTATTTAAAACTACAAATAAAGAAGATAAAGACATTGCCCCTGCTGCGTACATCGGAGATAGGTTTCCACTTGCAGCGATAGGAATAAAAGCAATATTGTAGAAAAAGGCCCAACCTAGATTTGATTTAATAATTCTTACACTCTTTTTTGAAATATCTAAAGCATCGACAACAGCTAATAAAGATNGCCGAATCAAAGTTATATCTGCTGCTGCCATAGCAGTATCAGTACCAGAACCCATTGCAATGCTTAAATCTGACTTAGCAATTGCAGCAGCATCATTTATTCCATCGCCAATCATTAATACCTTGCCATTTTTTTGAAGATTTTCAACAAAAACCAATTTATCCTCTGGCGTAGCGGTTGCAAAAATATGATCAATGGGGATGCCAACCTCAGATCCAATTGAAATAGCTGAAGTTTCACTATCACCTGTTACCAACCAAGTATTGATACCCGCCTTATGTAATTTCTGGATTGCATCTTTACTTTCAGGCTTAATCTGATCTCCAACTTCAAAAACACCATAAGCCAAACCATCAACTGCTAGAACAGCAACTGAATTTGCTCGCTGATTGGCAGATTCAATAGCTAAAACTATTTCGGGTGAGAACTGTGTGGTTGCCCGTGCAATAGACAGAGGTGAACCAATTAATACAGCTTTAGAAGCATTTGAGCTCGGTAAATTCACTCGAGCAGCAACACCAACGNCTGCTGTGTGTTCAAAATCTGATACTTGAACTTTTGCTACGCCTTGTTTTTCAAGAGCAAACTTAATTGCATCTGCAATTGGGTGTGAATCCAAACTTTCAACGGATGATGCAAACATCAAAAGATCTGAGGTTGAGATTGCCGTATTGCTGTTATTTGGTAATGGATTATTTATCAAGCTCATCTCAAGCAGCACCATTTGACCTGAAGTAATCGTTCCAGTTTTATCAAATACTGCATCAGTAATTTTTAATGCTTTTTCAATTGCTCTTGGTGATCTGATGATAATTCCTGATTTCGCAGCCTTACCAGATGCAACCATTAAGGCAATTGGTGTAGCAAGTCCTAGTGCGCAAGGACAAGCGATCACGAGTACTGCAACCGCTGCTGTAATTGATTTAGCTAAACCAAAATCGCCGACATACCAGGCGATAAATGTTATGACCGAAAGAACTAATACAACTGGAACAAAGATGCGGCTAATTCGATCGGCAAGCTGCTGTGCAGGAGCCTTTTCTGATTGTGCGGCTAAAACCATTCGGGTTATTCGAGCAAGTTCGGTATCAGATCCAATTCTCGTTGCTCTAACTAAAATATTTCCATTGTTATTGATTGAGCCGGCAAAAACTAAATCATTAATTGCAACCTCTATTGGTTTAGCTTCTCCAGTCAAAAACGCATTATTAATTGTTGTGAAACCAGATACCACCTGGCCATCTGTTGCAATTCGATCACCTGGTTTGACGACAAAAATATCTCCCACTTGAAGCTCATCAATTGGTATTACTAAATTACCGCCATCGCGAGAAATCTCAACCTGTCCAGATGAAAGTTTGAATAACTCAGCTAATGCAGATCCTGCACTTCTTTTTGCTCGATGTTCTAGATACCGACCAAGCATTACAAAAAATATCACCGATGCTGATACTTCAGTATAAATAGATAACATATCTTCTTCTGGTTTATAGGTTGCTGCAGCGTAAACACTCCAACCAAGTGAGATGAGTGAACCTAAAGAAACCAAGGTGTCCATTGTTGGATTGATCAAATTCTTAAGGGCGGCTCTATGAATTGGCCAGGCCATTATTAGAACAACAAATACGGACAGTGCTAACACTAGCCAAGTAGATGCGGGAGCAACTGGATTGCTAATTTCGAAATCTATATTCGCACCAGATAGGTTTTTATTGAAATAGTCGATGAAATTCAGCAAGTACTCATCAATAGATTTATGCAATTCATCAATCATTGAAATCAGTAATACTGGGAGTGCAAACAGTAATGTTACAAATAGGCGAATACCTAGCCTGGTTGATTTTTCAAATGATTCTCGCTCGCCTTTGAAACTTGTTGCTTTATACCCAGCCGAATTAACAGCTGCGATTAGATCTTCCTCTGAAATATTTAAGGGAGCAATAACGTGAGCAGATTCCATTGCTAAGTTAACGGCAGCACGTACGCCAGGAATCTTGTTTAAAGCTTTTTCAATACTTCCTACGCAAGAAGAACATGTCATTCCTGTAATTGAGAGATTTACTTGCCTACTCTTTAGTTCAATCTCGTTGATGCGCTGTGCCATAGAGGACAGATTACTCTTACTTTTTCCTACCCAACCGATAAAACTCTACGCAAACTAGCTAGTCTGGCAATATGTTGATTAGTTAAAGAAGGCCAGCTATTTAGAGCACATCCTGGTTCGTTGTGAGTACAATTTTTTTGGCAATTAGCGATCGCTTCATTGAATTCAGGAAAGGCTGAAAGTACTCGAGAGGGTTGGATATGAGCAATTCCAAATGATCGAACCCCTGGTGTATCAATAATCCATCCAAAATTTTCGCCCTCAAAGGATGATGAAAGTGGAAGTGCAATAGCGCTAGAGGTTGTGTGTCGACCCCGACCTGTAACTTCATTAACATCACCAGTGGCCCGATGAGCATTTTCAATTACAGAATTCTCAGATTTACTTAGCGAACCAGCTAATAAGTTATTAACCAAAGTAGATTTACCAACCCCAGAATGTCCCATGAATACGGTGATTTTCCCAGCAAGTTCTTTTTGCAGCAGAGTTAAATCAGAGCTTTTATCCGTTTTAAACACTGGGATATCTAGATCCTTATATATTTTCAAGAATTCATCACCATCTGCAAGATCCTTTTTTGTCATAATGATAATTGGCTTTATGCCTTGGTCATAAGCAACCACTAATGCCCGATCAACTAAGCCAGCCCGTGGTTCAGGATTTGCAGCGGCGATAACGATTGCCATTTGATCGATGTTTGCAACGATAACTCTTTCATCATTTGCATGATCATCAATGCTTCTTGTTAGGGTATTTTTCCTAGTCAATACTGTTACAACTCTAGCTAGTGAGCCTTCTGAACCCGATACATCTCCAACAATTGAAACTAAATCTCCAACTACAACTGATTTCTTACCCAATTCACGAGCCTTCATTGCAGTAATTATTTTGCTACCAAGTGCGGTATCAACTAGGCACTTAACGCGTCCACGATCTACCTCAATTATGGTTGCAGTTTGAGCCGCTGAATAATCTGGCCGATCTTTAGTTCTAGGTCTTGCCTTATTGCTCGATCCGAATTGGCGAGATTTATTAATACGAACATCGTCCTCATCCCAATTACCTTTTGATCTAACCATCTAACATTGCCTGCCACATGCCGGGGAAATCTGACAAGGTTTTACGAGTAGTTTCGATATTTTCAACAGTTATTCCCTCAACCGCAAGCCCAATAATTGCACCTGCTGTTGCCATCCGATGATCCTCATACGACTTAAAGATTTGGCTAGATTTCATTTGGGTTGGCTTAATTAATAATTCACCAGGCCCTTCAGTTACTGATCCACCTAAGTTATTGATTTCACTTGCTAATGCGGCAAGGCGATCAGTCTCATGTAATCGAAGATGACCTATTCCTCTTAAAGTAGAGGCAGTATTTGCAAGAGATGCAACCGCTGCAATGCTTGGAGTTAATTCACCAACATTTGATAAATCAATATCTATACCTTTAACACTTCCTGAGCCAGAAACCTTTAAGCCATCTTTATCATGAGTAATTTTTGCTCCCATGCTGGAAAAAATACTTCGAAGTTGATCACCAGGCTGAGCTGTTTTTTCTGGCCAATCTTTAATTAGAACTGTTCCACCACAAATCATCGCAGCCGCCATAAATGGTGCCGCATTTGATAGATCTGGTTCGATGATCAAATCTTGCCCAATTAATTTGCAAGGAGATACTTTCCAAGTATTTTCACTGATTTCAACTTTTGCTCCAAATAATTGCAACATCTGAATCGTCATTTCAATATGGGGTAGTGAGGGCAACGAAGGTCCAATATTTTGGATCGTAATTCCATCCTCAGTTGCTGGCGCCAAAAGCAATAATGCTGAGACAAACTGACTTGATGCACTTGCATCAATTTTTACAGTTCCGCCCTTAACTTTGCCACTGCCATTAATGGTTAGTGGAAGTCGGTATTTGTTGCCATGCTCAATACTTATTCCTAATTGTTCTAAACCATCTATAACTGGTGCAACTGGTCGCTCATGGGATCTTTCATCGCCATCAAAATGAATTAACCCTTTAGCTAAAGCTGCGATCGGCGGCAAGAATCTCATAACAGTTCCGGCATTACCAACATCAATTTGAGCAGGTCCCATTAGTGGTTGTGGAGTAATTTCATAATCAAATCCATCTTTTGTATTTATCTTTTCAATCTTGCAACCTAATTTTCTAAGCCCATCAACCATCAAATCAGTATCTCTTGATGCTAATGGTTTGCGAATTATTGATTTAGAGCTTGCTATCGCAGCCAAAATTAGCGCTCTATTTGTTGCTGATTTTGAACCTGGAATACTTAATTCAGCGTTAATTGGCACACTTGCAGGGAGTAGCCCGCTACGAAAAGGTGCACTCCAATTAGTCATATGGGCCAGTCTACCTGCCACTTTCTTTGCCGGATTAGGGTTTATTGCTGCCTATATTGGGATCATCTGGGAATAAATCATTGCTGCCAGAGGTTTTACCTCTATGAAAGCATAGAAACCACTTAAGGAAATTAAAATACTTGATAAAACAAATAG